>JAOUEB010000467.1 GCA_029858925.1 Nitrospira sp. | reverse complement strand
ATCACGGTGGCGGCCTTTGTGGAGTTCTTGCACGGAGACATACGCGAGGCGGAGTGCGTGATATGATTCTCCATGGGATCATATGAAGAATGAGGAGGTCACCGGCGTATGAAACATGCTGAGGCCATAGTCGTCGTTGCCGTGTTCGCCTTTCTATCCGGTTGCGTGGCTCAACAGGCCGATCTGAAACAAACTGAGAAGGTCCTGCAGCAGCGCATCAAGCAGCAGGATGACCAGTTTTCTCAGACCCGGGCCAGACAGAGCCAGGAAATATCCACTCTGCGCGATCAGGAATTGCCTCAGCTACGGGGCGAATTGGAGAAGGCTCTGTATCTGACGCAGGATCTTCAGGCGAAACAAGAGGATCTCAAGCATCGGCTGGCGCAGTCGGAACAGCAGGCGAAGAAACTTGAGCAATTGGCCGCGAAGATGGATGCCGACAATACGACGCGGCATGCCTGGGTCCAGAAAAGCCTCGATACCCAAGATGCGAAGGTTGCGGCCAGGCTCGACGAACTTTCCCGGGCGATGGAACAGGCCATGGTGGCGCTCAAGAAAGATATCGCCGATGTCGTTCAGCGCACGAACGACACGCTGGCGAAACGTGTGGATGTCAGGTTGGAAGAACAGCAAAAGGAGTTTACCAATAATCAGGAGCGGATCGAGCAGGTCTCGCAAAAATTCGTTCAATTCAATCAGGCCCTGACAGGATTCCGGGAAGCGCTCACAAGTCTTGACGATCGGGTGGGCCAAGGAGAACACACCGCTTCCGCGTATGCGGCCGATGTCAACAAGAGTATCGCGTCCGTGGCCAAAACATTGGAATCTGTCGGGCAAAAGGTTACCGCGCGGCTTGATGAGCAAGACCACCGGATCGAATCTCTGGCAAAGACAACCGGGCATGCCAGCCAAAAACCAGGCGCCCGTCCACAGGGAACGAAACCGGCGCAGCGATCCGCCGTCGAGCCCGGTGCCGGCGCGGCGCCGGCGGGGCAGGTCTCAAGCGCCGCTGCGGCGTCTTCATCAGTGACCATTGCTGCGCCGCAGGAATCATCGGCGCCCGCATCCGCGCAGGGCAACGAGGAACCCGTCGATCGGGCGCGTTATGAGCGGGTGTTGGCCTTATTTCGAGACGGAGATTTTGAAGGCGCCCGCCGTGGATTCGCCGCGTTTCTTTCGGAGTATCCCAACTCCGATTTGGCGCCCAATGCCCGGTATTGGCAGGGAGAATCGTATTACGGCAGAAAAGATTTTGGGAAAGCGATCGATGCCTACGATCGGGTGGAACTCGATTATCCCCGCAGCGAGAAGGCGCCCGCCGCGATTCTGAAGAAAGGCTACGCCTATCTGGCCTTGAAGGATATGAAGCGGGCCTCCTCGGCATTTAAGCAAGTGGTGACGTTGTATCCGAAGAGTCCCGAGGCGGGAAAGGCGTCGGACAAGCTGACGCAGCTCAAGGACGTTCAGTAAGCAGTATGGAGGATTGTCGTATGCCGGTTGCCATCGCATTCTGGGCGCTTGTTCCGATGGTGCTGTTGACCGGTTGCGCCAAGCACGCCGATTTTATCGAGGTGCGCGACCAGCTCTCCACGATCTCCCGATCGCAGGAACAGGACCATCAGCGGGTGGATGCGGCGTTGCGCCGATTGGAGTCGGTGGAACGGGGCAAAGATACAGACCCTGGTCGGCAGCGT
Source organism: Nitrospira sp. (assembly GCA_029858925.1). Taxonomy (GTDB): domain Bacteria; phylum Nitrospirota; class Nitrospiria; order Nitrospirales; family Nitrospiraceae; genus Nitrospira_D. The sequence continues at coordinate 357 of JAOUEB010000467.1, read as the reverse complement.
ATCGATGAGGTTGCCGCCCGCCTCCAAAAGATCGAGAACAGGCTGGCAAAGCTGGAAGAGGCAGCGGGGCAGTCGGCGGCGAAGTTCGATCCCGCGCTCTTCGATCCACGTCTCCCCAAGCCGGCGAAACCTGCTCAATCGGTGGAATCGGGAACGGCTATGCCGGTTGCGCCGGGGATCACGCCGACGTCCGCCTTCAATTTGGCGTATAACGATTACCTCAACGGCAAGTATGAGCTTGCGGTGGCCGGCTTTCAGCGCTTCGTCAAAGATTTCCCTGGCACGTCGCTGACTCCGAATGCGCAGTACTGGCTCGGCGAGTCGTATTACAACTTGAAGGACTATGGGCGCGCCATT
>JAOUEB010000466.1 GCA_029858925.1 Nitrospira sp. | reverse complement strand
CGCGCTTCATCAATGCCACGGAGATAGTCCAGCAACCGCCGTCTCCGTCCCACCAGCTGCAACAACCCGCGGCGAGAATGGTGGTCTTTCTTGTGCGTCTTGAAATGTTCGGTGAGATACGTGATACGGTTGGTCAACACCGCGATCTGGACTTCCGGAGATCCGGAATCCGTATCGTGCTGCCGATGCAGCTTGATCAACTCTGTCTTTTCTTCTTTGAGTAACGCCATGGTCTTGCTCCTCTTTCTGATTCAATCCAACGACTCAATCGCCGCCAATACCTTACGAATCTTGATCAACCCCGCCGTGCGCGCGTCATGGATGCCGATCGCCAGCAGCCGTCCTTCCTGATCATGTAGCCGAACGGACACCGGTTCGACGGAGGCCGGCAACTGCTCTATCCCGGCGGGAGACACCGCTCCGCCATGCAGTGCCAGCCTGGTCTGATCGCCGGTCAGTACAAGAACGGGCAGCCGCTCGAGGGCCTGATCCAAGGTGATCAGATGCCGAGGCAATGTTCCGATCGCTGCTTGCGCTTCGGCCTGATCGACGGTCAAGGCGTCATCGATCGACAACGGTCCCACCCGACGGCGTTCAAGCGTATAGAGATGGCCCCCGACACCCAGCGCCTGTCCGATGTCGGCGCACAAGGTTCGGATGTAGGTGCCCTTTGAACAGACGACATTCAAGGTCACATTCCGACCCTCGACGTCGAGAATGTCCAACGCATGAATGACGATCGTCCGCTCCGCTCGGTCAATAGTCTCACCCGCCCTCGCCGCTTTGTAGAGCGGTCTCCCACCCACTTTCACCGCAGAGTACATCGGCGGCATTTGCCGCTGGGGGCCGCGAAATCGCGCAATCGTTTCCCGAATCGATCCTTCGCCGATCGCGCTCGGATCGACGCGGGCAAGGACCTGTCCGGTGGCGTCCTGCGTGTCGGTCGTTTCCCCGAGTCGCAGAACCGCTCGGTATTCCTTGTCCCAATCGACTAAGTATTCGGACACCCGCGTGGCGCGCCCCACTAACACCGGCAAAACTCCGGTCGCCGCCGGATCGAGGGTGCCCGCATGTCCAACTTTGACCCCGCCAAAAATCGTGCGCATCTTGGCCACGACATCGTGGGAGGTCCAGTCCGTTTCCTTGTTGACGACGAGGACTCCCTCGTCAACGGCGGTTGGCCGGCTCATGCGCGTTGCGTTGCTCATCGACTTATGACCCCGGTGTCGTTTGATCCGGGCTTTCCGGCAGCGACGGCGAGCCGCTCTGCTCACTGCCCGCATGCAATTCGTTCAACAGCCGCATAATGCGATCGCCGCGCAGGCCGCTGACATCTTTTTTAAAAATCACTTCAGGAAGGTACCGCAGCGTGAGGCGCCGGCCTAATTCGGCCCGCACGAACCCGCTGGCCCTCGACAACCCGGCAAAAGTGTCCCGCTCGGCCTGTTCCGTTTCCATCGTCGTGACGAAGACGTGGGCGATGCGCAAGTCCGCCGTCAACTCGACACCGGTCACCGTTACGGAACGCACTCGCGGATCCTTAATTTGTCGCATCAGGATGTCCGCGACTTCCATCCGAATCTGATCGGCCACCCGGTCGGCCCGTTTGTAGGTGGACTTGGACATCGTGCGTTGATCTGCCGCTTCACTAGAGACGATGACGACCATCATGCCGCCGTTACAGCAATTCCAGCTTGGTTCGGACAACCTCGACCGCAGGCATACCCTTGATCACATTCAATGCTTGCTCGAGCACTTGATTGACGTGGCCGCTTTCATTTGCGACGCAGGCCATGCCCAACACGGCCCTCTGCCAGAGATCCTGCCCATCCACTTCAGCGACCGAGAGATTGAACTTTCCGTGCAGCCGGTCTTTCAAACTATGAAGCACCTGCCGTTTATCCTTGAGCGAGCGGCTCTCCGAAATAAACAGCTCGACAGTGCAGAGACCGACGACCATGTCCGCTACCGCGCAGGCTCAGAGCTTTGCCGCAATCTTGTCGATTGTATACGCCTCGATGATGTCGCCGATCTTCACATCGTTGAAATTCT
>JAOUEB010000465.1 GCA_029858925.1 Nitrospira sp. | reverse complement strand
GAGCCACGCGATAGATCGCCCCATCATACGGACGGGATGCGGCAACCAGCGAGGATCGCCGACCAGGGCATCGAGCGCCGAAGCCATGAGGAGTTCGCCGCCGGTCATGACAATCGGAGCAAGATAGGAACGAACAGCAGGAAAAGAATCTCGATCATTTCGTTGGCCGCCCCGAGGGTATCTCCTGTGATCCCACCGAACCAGCTACGGCAGGTCCGCCAGCCGGCAAGTATGACCAGCACCCCAGCGAGGGGGATCACACATGCGCCGACTATTCCGAAACCTCCTGCCAAGGCGATCGTCAACGCGCCCGTGGATAGCGCAACGTGTCGCCACGACAAATGGGTGAGGAACGGCGCCGCCAGCCCTCCGTCCGCTCTGGCATAGGGCGAAATCCAAGCCAGCGTGACCATCGCCCAACGCCCCATTGCCGGCATACATAGCAGGGCCGGCAGTCTCAGATCATGCGGCAGTGCCATCAGTCCGGCATACCGAAGAATAAGCGAAAGAAACAGCCCCGTCGCGCCGATTGCGCCGATGCGTGGATCGCGCATGATCGGCAGCCGTTCAGCCGGTGTTCGCCCTCCGGCTAATCCATCCAAGGTGTCAGCTAAACCGTCCTGGTGCAGCCCGCGGGTGACTATTACCAACAGGACAATCAGGAGTGCATTCACGACTTCCGGCGCAAAGACGGCGCCCAACGCAAGATCGGCGGCGATCAACCCGCTGCCGATCAGAATACCGACAACGGGGTACCAAGCCATTGATGCAGCCAGTTCCGGCGCAGTCGGCTCATGATGTGCCCGGCTCAGGGAAATCGTCGTCAAAAAATGCCAGGCGAAGAGAAAAGGACGAGCGCCGGTTCCCATGTCGGCTACACCTTCTCCGAGACTCCGGCTTCACCAAACGTCGCCATCTCTGTGTAGATCTTGATCGCGGCGCAAACCAGGTCCATTCCCAAGCACGCTCCCGTGCCTTCGCCAAGGCGCAAGTCAAGATCCAACAAGGGTTTCAACCTCAAATGATCCAAGATCACGCGATGTCCCCGCTCGACCGACCGATGAGAGGCGATGAAATACTCCCGGCATAACGGCTGAAGCCCCGAGGCAATCAATGCCGCCGCACCGGCAATGAACCCGTCCAGGACAATGGGGACCCGGGCCGCCGCCGCGCCGAGGATCAGGCCGGTCAATCCGGCGATTTCCAGGCCTCCAACCTTCGCCAGCACGTCGAGTGGATCAGTTGGATTGGGACGATGCAGGTCGAGCGCCTGCTGAATTACCGCGATTTTATGTCCGCGACCGGCTTCATCGATACCAGTTCCGCGCCCAGTTACTTCTTCGACAGGCCGGCCGGTCATCATGGCCGCAATGGCGGCGCTCGGCGTGGTATTGCCGATGCCCATCTCGCCGGTTCCGATGAGACCGACACCCTCTCTGACAGCTTCCGTCGCCAACTCGATACCGACCATCACCGCCTGCTCCGCTTGGCCGCCTGTCATGGCCGGCTCGGCCGACAGATTACGGGTGCCGTTCATGATTTTTCGGTCGAACAGCCCAGGCACCGTTCCGAACTCGTAGTCAACGCCGATATCAACCACCCGCACGTCCACCCCGGCATGCCGAGCCAACACATTGACGCCGGCCCCACCACGCAAAAAGTTCAACACCATTTGAGGCGTGACTTCGCGCGGATAGGCGCTCACTCCTTCCAGCGCCACCCCATGATCGGCGGCAAACGTAAAGACCACCCCTCGTGGAACGGTCGGCTTCAGCTCGCCAGTGATCGCCACATACCGTGCGGCCAGCTCTTCCAACCGTCCCAGACTCCCGATCGGTTTTGTCAGACGGTCCAACCGAGCTTGCGCCTGCGCCAATATATTTGAATCGAGCTGCCGGACATGACCACAGGCCTCTTGTATCGTCATGCTGTCTCCTCGGTTTACTTCAATCGTGAGGGAATTCCGCTGACGACCAAATACCCTTCATCCGCCGCTGCGGCAATCTGCTGATTCACCAGCCCGGCTAAGTCTCGAAATGCCCTTGCGAGAGGCTCAGACGGCACCA
>JAOUEB010000464.1 GCA_029858925.1 Nitrospira sp. | reverse complement strand
CCTACCGGAAGCTCGTCCAGCTGGCGCGAGCGTTCGGCTATCCCGTCGAGGGCCTCATCCGCGATCGGCGCCCCTGAGCGCTCAGTTCGAATGCAGTGGTAGGGGGCCTGCTGGCTGCTTGCCTCTTGTTTTCCACGGCTTGTTCCCTTTACTCTCACCTGTTGTTATCGAAGTGACTGCGGCAGTCTTGCCGCTGATCGCTGGGGAATATCGTTCGTTATGTTGCAAGCAGTGGCATTAAGTTGCATGCGCGGGGAGCGCCGGTTGTTCTCCGATGTGAACGTCAAGGTAGAGCCAGGCACGTTGCTGGCTGTGGTGGGGGAGAACGGGAGCGGGAAGACCAGTTTCCTCCGGATCCTGACCAGCCTTTTGCCGCCTGAAGAAGGGGCGGTGCTCTGGCAGGGGCAGGACATTCGTCAGCTCAAGGAACAGTATTACGCCCAACTCACCTATATAGGACATCTCAACGGCGTGAAAGACGATCTGACGCCGATCGAAAATCTCATGGCCTCGGCCGGCTTAACCGGCGATCAGCACTCAAGCCCATTGGTACAAGAAGCCTTGGAGTCGGTCGGCCTCAAGCGAACGGTGCATCGACTGCCGACGAAGGTTCTGTCGCAGGGGCAACGGCGTCGCGTGGCGCTGGCCCGCCTCTGGTTGTCCACCCATCCCGTATGGTTGTTGGATGAACCGTTCACTTCGTTGGATACGGCGTCGACAGCCCTTGTGACCGAGCGGGTGCAGTCGCATTTGCGGGGAGGGGGGCTTGCGGTCGTTGTCACTCACCAGGAGGTGGCGTTGCCGTCTGATGTCATTCAGCGTCTGAGGCTGAACGGATGACTCGGCCCGGCATGTGGGATGCGCTGTGCGGGGTGGTGCGGCGGGATCTGTTGCTGGCCATGCGGCGCCGGTCGGATGCGGCGATGCCGGTCTTTTTCCTGGTCATCGTGGCTAGCTTGTTTCCATTGGGAGTCGGCCCGGAGCCTGCTGTGCTGCGGACGATCGGTCCCGGGGTCCTGTGGGTCGCGGCTCTGCTGGCCTGTCTGTTGTCGCTGGGACGTGTATTTACCGCCGATTATCTCGACGGCGTGCTGGAGCAGATGGTCCTGATAGCTCAGCCGCTGCCCGTTCTAGTCGTCGGGAAAGTCTTTGCGCACTGGGTGATCGCCGGAGTGCCGGTGGTGCTGCTCTCGCCGCTGCTGGGTTTGCAATTTGGTCTGGACGGCGAGGCGGTGGCGGTGCTGGCCTTATCGCTCTTGCTTGGGACGCCGACGTTGAGTATGATTGGAGCCATCGGTGCCGCGCTGGTACTCGGTGTGCGCGGGAGCGGGCTCTTGGTCGCTCTCTTAGTGCTTCCCCTCTATGTTCCGGTGCTGATTTTTGGGGCCGGCGCCGTCGCGAGTAGTTTGGCGGGAGTCGGCGCCGAGGCCAATCTGTCGTTATTGGGAGCCTGTCTCGTGTTGTCACTGTTTTTTGCGCCTTGGGCCACAGCCGCGGCGCTACGTATCGCGCTGGAGTAGCAAATTCTCGTGAGCCTTATGGGCATAAATTGGCTGAAGTATTCGGCGCCGCAAGCCTTCTATCCGCTGGCCGGGAAGTTGATTCCTTGGTTTTCCGTCGTGGCCGCTCTGGCGGTCGCCGCCGGGCTCTATATCGGGCTGCTCGTCGCGCCGACCGATTTTCAGCAGGGAGAATCGTACCGGATTATTTTCGTCCATGTTCCCGCCGCCTGGATGTCCATGTTCCTCTATGTGGTCATGGCGCTGTGGGCCGCGTTTGGGATGGGATTGAATGCGCGTCTGTCGTTTATGATGGCCCAGGCGATCGCCCCCACCGGTGCGATGTTTACGTTCCTGGCGCTGCTGACCGGCGCGATGTGGGGCAAGCCCACGTGGGGGGCCTGGTGGGTATGGGATGCCCGGTTGACCTCGGAGCTGATTCTCTTGTTTCAATATGCCGGCGTTATGCTACTTCGCACGTCGATCGACGATCTGCGCCGCGCCGATCGGGCCAGCGGGGTATTTGCGTTGGTCGGCGTCGTCAACATCCCCATCATCTATTTTTCAGTGAA
>JAOUEB010000038.1 GCA_029858925.1 Nitrospira sp. | reverse complement strand
TGAACGCTCCGGACTCGCCTCCGGATTTGCGCCGACGTTTCTGATCGAATTGAAGCTGCCATGCTCGTTCATAGTCCGATGCAGATTGAGCGGGTCTTCTTCCCATCGCTCCCCGTTGACCACGAACTTATAGTGGTAGCTACCAGGACCCAGCCGCACCTTGACCTTCCAGAGGCCGCCGGCATCCCGCTTCATCGGCCTTGCCGTCGGGTTCCACTGATTGAAGTCTGCCGCCAGCGCTACGACCTTGGCAGAAGGGTCGAAGTACTCGAACTGAATGGCTTCCTTTGCGGGCGCCCGGCGCCCGGCGCGCGGCGACGATCGAGCCGACGACTGTGTTTTCACTTTCGGTTTTTTCAGTGGTTCTTTCATTCACTCCTCCTTGAAGGTCGGCGAGTCAGCCGCCGAGCAGGAACCAGATTCCAAACAGCGTAAAGAGTCCCATCATCACGATGACCGTGCCCCACACATAATGGCGGACAGAAGATTCGCGCAGCTCATCCAACAGCCTCGCAGTCCTCGGAGACACAGGCAGTTCATCCCTCTGCCCTTCTTCAGTGCCCAGATTCCCTTTGCCCATCTGCCTTCTCTCCTTGGTGAAGCGCCCTCATTGTTCTCCCCCGGCAATCCTTATGCAACTCCTGCCAGTTCCGTGGGAAATGCCGGGATTTTCCCAATGTTATGTAGACTCTGGGCGATACGCTTCGGCCTCCCCCAATCGCTCCAGAGCACGCCCTTGACGTCCAATGCCGATACCTTGTTGGGCACATGTTCAAGAAAATCCATGGAGAAATTTCGCGCAGGCATGGTGTCGTAGATGCCCCGCAACACCCGCGCTTCGCGCGGCGAACCGATGGCCGGCAGAAGGGTCTCGAACAAGCGCATCATCGTCGGCAGCACCTTCGTTCCAAGCTTCCACAGGGTCTCGACTTTGGCCACGATGATCATGGTGTTCCACAAGACCTCACTCTCCATCAGAGACTTCGCCAGATGCCGTTCCGGTTTTTCGACAAACCGTCCGATGTGCCACAGAGAGTGGGCTCCGTACCCGCCCACATATCGATCCAACTGAATGTACCCATAGTCCAGATCGATGCCGTCCGGCTGGATCCCCAAGAGGATCAGCCGATCCTCGAGCAAATCGGTAACCAGCGCTGCATGCCTCACCGCATCGATCAGTTGTTGCTCGGGGTGGACAAAATGGTCGGACGGATAGATCGCCACCGTCGCCTGCGGATCTGCCGCTCGGACATAGGTCAGAGGAAGAAAGACCCCGGGCGCTGTGTCGCGATTGACCGGCTGCACCACGATGGATCCACCACGATCGTCCAACTGACTATGCGCACTGTCTTCCTGGCGGCTCCCCACAACCGTCACACGCTGAGGTGGAAAAGCCAGCCGATCCGCCCGGTCCACCGTGTGTTGCAACATAGACCTTGTTCCAGTAAACGTGCAGTACTGCTTGGGACGGTCCTCTCCTAGCCACTGCTTGATCATCGGTGCCAGCCTGGTTCCCTCGCCGCCGGCCAGGACAATCGACCAGAGATGAGGAATGACGTTTTCATTGTCTCGCATGTCCCAGTTCTCGGTGGTGTGTATCGTCATGCTCCCCCCATTTCTGTCATCCTCTCACTACTGACACGCATCGCTCGCTTCAACTAGCCCTCATTGTTCATGACGGTTCGTCGCGAAATCGCCTGGAATCACGTTGCTCGTGAAGCGTATCTCGTATCTCGCAAACAAAGATACCCGATACGGAAACGCGCTTTCCGTTCTGCGCTTCACGCTTCACGAGATACGAGCGACGAAGAACGCAACAGCGGATCGGCGATTGCAACAGAAGTGCTCATGAAGAATGCGGGCGAGAGGATACCCGCGGTCAGATACAGGCGGCGCTCCCCTCCAGCATGCGTCACTCAATAATGGCTTCCTGCTCTCCTCGCTCCGTCACGCCGCTTCATTCCGTCCCAGCTGCTCCGGCCTAATGCGTTCCCACATACGGCGGTCGCGCGTTCTGCCGCGATAAGGAGCGCTGGGCGATTCCACCCGATGCGTGAGCACCAGAGGATCGATCACCTCGCCGCAATTGAGGCAGCGCCATGCCTCGAAGCCGATACGCCCTGTGTCATCCTTCAGATCAACGAAGGAATCCCGAACCATGCATCCGCTGCAACGTTGACAGCACATCATCCTCCTCCTTCTGCTGAACTTCGCTGGTTTCTCCGCAAGTGCCCGCCTTCCAATCACCATGTGTCAGGCATTCACCAAGGTTCGCCCCCGCTCAACCGCTTTCTGGATCGTGTGCGTGGCCTGCTCCGTCGCCTCTCCGGCCCTCTCCCGCACATCCTCTGCAAAACCCGCTAGCTGACGGCGCGTCCTCGCTCCCGACTGAGGCGCGTATAGAAGACCTGCGATTCCACCGACGACACATCCGGTGACAAATGAGAGCCCGACTACCATCATTTCATTTCGTCCGTTCGTCATGATCCACCTCTCTTTCTTGTGCTCGGTTTACGGGTCTACTGCTTCACACCAATCACATCCTGATCTGCGAATTTTCCGTCGATCCCTCGCCTGATTCGGCCCCTGCGGAATCCCTGCTCCGGCATATTCCTTCCCTGCCTCCGGTTCAGCCGCCACGATCCCGCCCCGCCGCCAAACACGTCCGATGCGTCCCTCGCTACGGACGGTCCACTTGATGATTCCACGCATCGCTTTCATACCAATTCCTTCGGCCCACCCACGAGGCCGGGCCCTTTGGGCCAGCGCCTCTTGAGACGAACACCGAACCCCCCTTGGCGCTCGAACTGGTCGGGGCGCGGACAGTGCCACACCACCGTCCCCTCAGCGAGCTCTTGCCCGTCCGATTGCTTCTCTACCGGAGCGAGGCTGACGGTGATATCCGTGTCGACCGGAACCATCCGCTTCGATTCGATGAAGATCATCTCACCGTTCACACGCGGCGCCATGCCCGCATGGCGGCTTCCGTCCGGCGTCCAAAAGGTCACCAGGCTATGCATTCCTCTACGATCGGACATGCCGGCCTCACTGACCCGGGACATCCCATCGTCACCCCTTCGCGCGGTATCCTCAATGAACGCCGTTCCGCCCTCGAACGGCCCCCTCTCACTACTCCTGGCGTGATTCATCCTCCGCTCGCCTGCTCTTCTCTCATTGGGCCCACTGCTCGCTCGGGTTTCTTCCATAGTCATCATCGCGATCACCTCCTTATCTTCCCAGGCAGTCAATGGCGACCGAATATTCATTAGTGACTGACGGGTCAGTTATACAGCACCCTGCGGTTCCTGTCAACCCACTTCTGCCACAATCGCGCACGGTAACTCCCCGACACTCCACACAAGGTCATGTTCCGGTTCCTTATGCGATGGGGCCTGGCGAACCCGTCACCACGGTTGTGGAGTTCCGGGACAGCGCCGCACCTCAACTGTGGAAATAGACCGCACTTCTCCCATCCATCAGCCCCTCGATGACCGTCCATATCAACACCTATGCCACCCGTGAAGCTTTCCCTGACTGCTCATGAGGGAAGAGCCATGGAAAGGACGCGCGGCGCAATAACAAAACCGACGCTCATGGTCCGAGTTGAATCAGCTGAATGGCAACGGCGTGTATGCGAGAGGGACGACGGTACTCACGCGACACTCTGCGAGCGGGCGGCCCTGGCCTTTTCCTGATCATAGGCCCAGCCGACCTCTGCTCCGACGATGAATACCGCAGAGGCATAATACAACCACACGAAAAAGAACATCACGCTTCCGATCGTCCCGTAGAGTTCGATGGTGGCCGGAGCGAAGCGCACATACCAAGCAAATCCCCACCTGGCAAACTGGAAGAGAAGAGTTCCGCTGGCGGACGCCACCAGGAGGCCGCGGGAAGAAAGTGTCTCGGCCGGTGAAAATCGATACAGCACGTAGAACAACAGGCCCGTCACGACCACCGCAGCCGCTTTCCCAAACGCAGCCAGTCCCGGCTGCAGGACAGCGTTCCACGACGGGTATCGCTCTGCGAAGGCCCCGGCCATGGTCAAGAACCCAGTCACCCCGAAGGCGAGCAGCAAGAGCAGGGCCATGAGCCCGATCATCATGAAATCGACTCCTGCTCCTTTCACGAGTGAGCGCTCTTCTTTCACCTGAAAGACCCGGTTGAGCGCGGTGCGGGCCGAGCTGAAGACAAATGTGCTGAACACGAAGAATGAGGCGAACCCGAAGAATCCGAGCAGTCCCCGATCGGCCACGACCGCCGCCAGATTATCTGCCACATCATGTTGGGAACGTGGCAAGAACGATTTCAATGCCGCTTGGACTTCCTGCATGGCGCGCTCGGAATCCAACACCGTATATCCGAGCAGCGAGATCATCAGGAGGGAGAGGGGAATGAAGTAGAGCAGCAGGTTGAAAGCCAGCGCGCTCGCGAGAATCCATCCGTGGTCCTCAACGAACTTGCGCGCGACCGTCCGAAGAAGACGCCATACCGAAATGAATCGCTCCGCGCCCCGCGCGCTCACGAATCCTTACGCGACATCAGCAGGCCCGACCGCTCGAGCCGATAGCTTTCCAACAGCGCCACGCTCACGGCCACCACCAGAGGACCCGCGACGATCCCGACGAGACCGAAGAACCGGATGCCGCCCAACACCGCGAAGAATGTCAGCAACGTGTGTAGCTTGGAGGCTTCGCCGACGACGATGGTACGCACCACGTAATCCAGCACGGCAATGACGACTCCGGCTATGCACAGCGTCGCCGCCGCAGCGTAGCGGCCTTGGACGAACTGATAGAGCGCCACCGGCCCCCAAACCAGGGTGGCGCCGACGAGAGGAAGATAGGCGAGCACGGCCATGAGCGTTCCCCAGAGCAGTGCAGCCGGAAGTCCGACCACCCAGAACGCCAATCCTCCGACGATTCCTTCGAGCGCCGCCACCAGGGTGTTGCCGAGCACGGCGCCTTTCACAACTTCACGGAATCGGCGGGCGAGCAGCTGTTGCTGCACCTCCGGCAGCGGCAACAGTTCCTTGATCCAATCGACCACGGCCTCGCCGTCGCGGAAGAAATAAAACATAGAGAGGAGAATAATGCCGAGCTCGGTCATGGCGGCCAGCGCATTGCCCGCCGCCCGCGTCAATTTCTCGACCAGGGTGCTCCCGAAATCAGCCAGATTGCCGATCAGTACGGATCGAAGGTCGGTGCCCGTCATGCGTTCAAACTCTTGCAGCTGCCGAATCAAGTCCGACACCCATGGATACCCTCGCCATTGTTCCACGAGGCTCGGCCCCTGTTGCATCGACGCCACGATGGAAAGATAGGTACCGGCCAGTTCCTTGCCGATCAAGAACGTGATGTAGATCAGAGGGAGAATGCACCCGACCGTCACGGCGAGGCTCATGACCGCCGCGCTCAGAGAAGTCCGATTGCCGGTCACGCGGACCAGCCGGCAATAGAGAGGGTACAGGCCGTAGGCCAGCACCGCCGACCAAATCAGGGCGGAGAAAAACGGCTCGAATGTCGCGAAGAGCAGGTAGCCGAGGCCGGCGATGAGCGCCAGCCGGACCAGCCGGGCACCCTGTTCGAGCGATTTTGCTCCAGACGACTCGTCGATCACAGCAGTGACTCCCCCCGTGACCGCCGGCCGCATAGGGCCGGCTTCGTTTCAGTATGTTCCACGCTGACCGACGGAACGGATTGGTCTCGTCCTTCCCGAACGGAAGGCTACGAGTCGGTCACGTGCGCCGTCCGCCGGGCTTCCTTCGCGCGCGCATGATCGCAGCCAATTGCCGCACCCGATCGAGCGTTTCCCAGTCTTCCCAGCTGCTCTCTGAAGGGCCGGTTTTGATCCGCCAGGAAGGATAGGCATGATCACCTGGAACGTTCGGTGTTTCAATATCTCCCAATAGGTCCTCCAGCGAGAGCAAGACCAGCCGGCTCGGCGTACGAGCCACATAGGCATAGACCGCTCGGCAGAGTTCGTCGCTCATGACCGGCACCGCGTCCGCCGTTCGGGGACATCCGGCCGGAAGCAGCCGCTCCCGCGCAAGGGCATCCAGAAGAGCCTGCTTGTCGCGCTCGCGAGTCGCCACATCCCGTTCGCGCCACTGCGATTTGGCATACAACTTTAGCCGAGTCTTCCACTCGATGTCACGGCCGATCCAAAAGCCGCGAAGCGTCGGCAGATCATGCGTCGCGACGGCAGCGGCCGCCTGGATGGGAAAACGGGAGGGCTTGGCGAACCGTCCCTTGGCCGTCTGCTCGAAGAGCAGCAGCCGATACGACAGCAGGCCACCCGCCATCAATCTTGCGCGGATAGCCGGGGTGACCGTCCCCAAATCCTCGCCGATAACCATCACCCGCTGCCGCAGGCTTTCGAGCGCCAGGATGCCCAGAAAATCCTCCGAGGGATACCGCACGTAGGTCCCCTGCGCCGGATCGAGTCCGTCTGGAATCCAAAAGAGCCGAAAGAGCCCCATCGCATGATCGATGCGGATGAGGCCGGACGCCTGCATCGTTCGGCGATAGCAATCGGCGAACAGGCGGTAGCCGTCCGTCCGAATTCGCTCGGGATGAAACGGCGCCAAATTCCATCGCTGCCCGCCGGGAGAAAAGAGCTCCGGCGGAGTTCCGATCGAGGCATTCGACACGAGCTGATCTTGAAACGCCCAGGCGTCCGCCCCATGGGGATCGATCCCCACGGCCATATCCTGATACAGACCGATGGCCATACCCGCGCGCCGCGCCGCCGCCTGCACCTCGGCGAGCTGCATCCGGCACTGCCATTCCACATATTGGTAAAACTGGACCCGGCTCAGAGAACGGGCCGCCACGCGCTGCACGGCCGGCGAATCGGGATGCCGATAGGCTTTCGGCCAGGCAGTCCACCCGCGCTGGCCGCTGCCTGACGATCCCTTGCCCTTGTCCTTGCCTTTGCCTTTGCGGCGAGACATCCGCTCTTCCAAGGTTCGGAAGAGGGCGAATCGTTCGAGCGCCTCTCCCTCCGCTCGGACGAAACGGTGAAAGGCCGCGGCCCTGTCGGTGCGTCGCGCTACATGGCGTCGTTGAAACACCCGGAAGAGGGCGTTCAATGCGCTCCACTTCAATTGTTCGACGGCCGCGTACTGCACCAACGGATTCCGCCGCAACGAATCCAGCTTGGCCTGAAAGTTTCGAGACTTCACCATCGCTTGCAGGGAGGGGGCCTGTTGAAATTCTGGAATCCCTTCGATATCGAGATAGAGGGGATGATGGAAGAGACGGCTGGAGGGTGAATAGGGGCTCACTTGTCCGGGCGGAAGCGCGTGAAGGGGGTTCACGCCGAGCAGGTCTGCGCCAAGATCCGCTCCTGCCCATTGCATGACCTCTTGCAGATCCCTGAAATCCCCGATGCCCCAGTTCTTGGAACTGCGAAGCCCGTAGAGCTGGATGGTGAGGCCCCAGGCGCGACGGGAGTCCATCAACGCCGGATGGAGGTAGCACTGGTCCGGCGCCACGACCACCCTCATCGCAGTGCGCTTCGCAATCGACGGCCCAGACGCCTCCACCGTCAGCGAATGGTAACCGAGCGGCACCTTGCCGGGAAACGGAAGCGCCACCTCACAATGAGACACGCCGGCCACGGTCGCCTTGTCGAGAATCTTCAACCGGCCTCCGGAGCAGTGCCCCGTGCTGATCCCGCCCTGTTCTTTCCTGAGGCTCCACACGAGCTTGATCTGAGACAATTGATCGGCTGCCAGGGGCAGACGCACCGTGAACGTAGAGGGCAACCGGCCGGCGCGCACCACCATCACAGGGTCGACCATCTCGCGCCACCGTCCCAGACGAGACTCGCGCAGGCTCATGCGCGCCTGTTCTGGCGTATCGGCCCGAACACCCAACACCGCCAGCATTCGGATCAGGCTCTGATCGTTCACGACGCGACGGACGCCGCCTTCATCCATATAAGACACAGCTACCCCGAATCGGGCCGCCAATCGACGGAGCGCTCCGCCATCCTGGTGACTTCGGGCCCCTGTCCCCATCCGTCCGCTATTTTGGCGATTCCGTTGTGCCGATTCGACGTTCTGCGCTGTCTTCCGTGATGCCAATATCGGTGCTCCTGTTTTTATCGCCCCCCCTTTCTTAGCATGAGCCGTGCGCTTAACATAGGACCGACTCACAGAAATCGATAAAAGGAGGGTGATCCTATGGTCCAACTCGAACACATCGAACGACTCATCAAAGGCGAACACTGGAATCCTCGTGAATTGCTCGGCCCCCATCGCACCTCTGCGGACGGCGCGAAGGCCCTTGTGATCCGATCCTTCGCGCCGGATGCCACTGAGGCGCGCATCATTCCCGATTACCCCGGCGGCAAGCCGGTTATGATGGACCGTGTGCATGAATCAGGATTGTTTGAGGCAACCCTGGATGCGCCGAAAGGAACATTGAAATACCGCATTCAGCTGACGAACTCCGAAGGGACGGTCGCGGAGCGCCATGACCCCTATG
>JAOUEB010000463.1 GCA_029858925.1 Nitrospira sp. | reverse complement strand
CGAACACCACGACCCCCCAGCGAATGAGGTCGGTCATGCGCCTTAGCCCCGACGACATCATCTTCTGGCAATATGGGTTTTTCAAACTCAACGCCACGATTCTGTGGACATGGGGACTGATGTTCGTGCTGGCAGTCGGTTCAGAACGTATCACACGCAAGCTTTCCACCGGTCTGCAACGGTCACGTTGGCAGAACTTCTTGGAAATCATCGTTACCGCTATCGAGAAACAAATCGAGGAAGTCGGTCTCCGCCATCCGGAGAAGTATCTCGGCTTTCTGGGCACACTCTTTCTGTTCGTTGCGATGGCCAGCCTCTGCACCGTCATTCCCGGCTACGAGCCACCGACCGGTTCGCTCTCGACTACGGCGGCGCTGGCGCTGTGCGTGTTCGTGGCCGTGCCATTGTTCGGCATTGAGGAGCAAGGCGTGGGCGGATACCTCAAATCCTACGCACAGCCAACGGCCATCATGTTGCCGTTTAACATCATCAGTGAAATCTCCCGCACCGTGGCTCTGGCTGTCCGTCTATTCGGCAACATGATGAGCGGAGCGATGATTATCGGCATCCTGCTTACTATTACGCCTCTCATCTTCCCGATCGCCATGACGGCGCTCGGTTTGCTCACAGGCATGGTGCAGGCCTACATCTTCGGCATCCTGGCTGCAGTATATATTGCGGCTGCCACGCGGGTCCGTAAGCCCAAGCCCGAACCGGATGTAACATAGTGAATCATGAACCACGACAACAGGAGGAGTTGCGATGGACGACATAACGATTATAGCGGTGGCATCAATCGTCACTGCCGGTATTACCACGAGCTTCGGGGCTATCGGACCTGCACTGGGCGAAGGGCGCGCGGTCTCGACGGCGCTCACTTCGCTGGCCCAGCAGCCTGATGCTGCCGCGACTATCACCCGGACCTTGTTCGTCGGCTTGGCGATGATCGAATCCACGGCTATCTACTGCTTCGTGGTCTCGATGATTCTTATTTTTGCCAACCCGTTCTGGAATCATCTCATCGCCCAAACCGCGGGGAAGTAACCCATGTTGGTCGATTGGTTCACCGTCGTCGCGCAAGTCATCAACTTCCTCATCTTGGTGTGGCTGTTGAAGCGCTTTCTGTACAAGCCCATCCTCCGTGCGATCGATGAGCGGGAGAAACGGATCGCAAAAGAACTTGCCGACGCCGCCGCGAAACAAACAGAAGCCCGAAGGGAACGTGACGAATTCCAGCACAAGAACGAGGAGTTCGCCAGGCAGCGTGCCGCCCTCATGAGCCAGGTGATGGACGAGGCAAAAACCGAACGTCAGCGGCTGTTTGAAGAAGCGCGACAGGCTGCCGATGCGATGAGTGCCAAACGACAGGACACGCTCAGAAACGAGGCCCATCACCTCAATCAAGCCATCGGTCGCCGGGCTCAGCAGGAAGTATTTGCCATCGCACGAAAAGCGCTGACGGATCTCGCCGCGACGAGTTTGGAGGAACGCCTGGGCGCCGTGTTCATTCGCCGCTTACAAGAGATGGATGGGGAGGTGAAGGCGGGCCTCGCCAAGGCCCTGAAGACCGGGTCTCGCCCCGGGCGTGTACGCAGCGCATTTGAACTGCCGGGAGACCAACGTGCGGCGATACAAAAGGCTCTCAACGAAACCTTCTCGGGCGAGATCTACGTCGAGTTTGAGACCGCGCCGGAGTTGATTGGGGGAATCGAACTCACCACGGATGGACACAAAGTGGCCTGGAGTATTGCGGAGTACCTTCTGTCGCTGGAAAGAGACCTCAGCGAACTTCTGAAAATGAAAGACAAACATGAAGCCCCGGTCGAATCTCCATCTGAAGAACGTCGCCCCGAATTAAAAAACCGATGAGCATGGAACCTGAGAGTCTCCAGAAGGTATTCGACAGCGCGTTTGCCGGGATACGCCAGGTGCAAGACGCGTTCGTGCCTCAACTGAGGCCACGGGAGGTCGGCACGATCATGAGCATCGCCACGGGCATCGCAAAAGTCTCAGGCCTTCCGGGTGTGGGGTTTGAGGAGGTGCTGAAATTTCCCGGCGATGTGTATGGCATCGCATTCAA
>JAOUEB010000462.1 GCA_029858925.1 Nitrospira sp. | reverse complement strand
GAAGGCCGCCGAGCGCCTCAAGATCCGGGTCATCACCCTCTTCGACCAGTCGTATCCAGCCCGGCTCAGAACCATTCCCGATCCTCCGCCCTTGCTGTATGTGAGCGGGGTCCTGTCGGCGCAGGACGATGTCGCGGTGGCGATCGTGGGTGGGCGTCGCGCCACGCCGTCAGGCCGCGTTGTCACCGAGGAGATTGCCAAGGAGTTGGCCGGCAGGGGCATCACGATCGTGAGCGGCCTGGCGCGCGGGATTGATGCGGCGGCGCACCGGGGCGCGCTGGCCGGGAAGGGGCGCACGATCGCCGTATTGGGGTGCGGCATCGATCGCACCTATCCGCCGGAGCATCACGCGTTGCGGCGCAACATTGAAGAGCGGGGCGCCGTCATTTCAGAATTGCCGATCGGCGCGTCTCCGCTGAGCCACCATTTTCCGCGAAGAAACCGGATCATCAGCGGGCTGTCGCTCGGCGTTCTCGTGAGCGAGGCCGCGAAAGACAGCGGCTCGCTGATAACGGCGAAGCTGGCCTTGGAGCAGGGGCGCGACGTGTTTGCCGTGCCGGGCCCGGTGAAAGAAGAAGCCTGCCGGGGATCGAACGGCCTGATCAAAGAGGGCGCCAAGCTGATCGAGCGGGCGGAGGACATTCTTGACGAAATCTTGCCACAACTCGATGCGCGTCTGCGGGCCGGGTTGCCGTCCGGTGGTGGGCCGGCGGCGCCGCGCGAGGCGCTACGAAGAGAAGACGCCGTCGTCTACGAGGCACTGTCCTACGATGCGCGGTCCGTCGATATGGTGATCGAAACCACAGGACTGAGCGCCGCGCAAGTGGCGGCCAGCCTGCTCTCGCTCGAACTATCCGGGTTCGTCAGGCAGTTGCCGGGTCAGCAGTACATGCGGCTGTAGCCTTGCGCGTCGCTCGTATCTCGTGAAGCGTATCTCGCAAGGAAGACACGAATACACTCCTTCCGTCCTGCGATTCACGCTTCACGAGATGCGAGATACGAGACACGCTCGTCCCGCCGGTCGGCTGTTTCCGTCGTTCTAGTTGCATGACGCCAGGATATTTGATACGGATGGGGCAATTCTTTATGGGCGGATGGAGTCGTCATGGCAAAATCACTGGTCATTGTTGAGTCTCCGACGAAGGCAAGAACGATTGCGAAGTATCTGGGCCGAGGCTATACCGTCATGGCGTCGGTCGGCCATATTAAGGATTTGCCGACCAGTAAATTAGGCGTCGACCTCGATCACGACTTTGAGCCGCAGTACGTCACCATCAAGGGCAAGTCCAAAATCCTCGCCGAAATCAAGAAGAAAGCGGAAGAATCCGACAAGGTGTTCTTGGCGCCGGACCCTGATCGTGAAGGGGAGGCTATCGCCTGGCACCTTGAACAGGAGTTGTTGGGCAAGTCGAAAAAGAAGAAGAGTGGAAAAGTGTTCCGAGTGTTGTTCAATGAGATCACCGCGCCGGCGATCAAGCGCGCGCTTCAATCTCCTGGGCAGGTCGATATGAAGTTGGTGAATGCCCAGCAAGCCCGCCGGATTCTGGACCGTATCGTCGGATACCAAGGGAGCCAGTTGCTTTGGACGAAAGTGCGGCGGGGGCTCAGCATGGGCCGAGTGCAGTCGGTCGCGATGCGGTTGATCTGTGAGCGCGAGGCCGAACGGGAGGCCTTTCGAACCGAAGAGTATTGGTCGCTCACGGCTCTTTTGGCCGGCGACAATCCGCCTTCCTTTGAAGCAAAGCTTCATAGTATCAACGGAGCAGAGGCTTCCATTGAAAACAGCGAGCAGGCCGTTCGTATCGTTGAGGCGATTCAGGGGAAGAGCTTTACCGTGCAGTCGGTCGAGCGCCGGGAAAAGAAGCGGAACCCCGTCGCGCCGTTCATCACGAGTCGCTTGCAGCAAGAGGCGTCGCGCAAGTTGCACTTCTCGCCCAAGAAAACCATGACGCTGGCGCAGCAGCTCTATGAAGGGATTGAAATCGGCGCCGAAGGGGCAACCGGCCTGATTACCTATATGAGAACCGATTCGCCTCGCATTTCAGCGGAGGCGACGGCAGAAGCGCGCGAATTGATTCAGGCACGGTTC
>JAOUEB010000461.1 GCA_029858925.1 Nitrospira sp. | reverse complement strand
CGCGGGTGGCATCGCGAGATCGGGTCATTCGTTCAAGCGTATGAGAGCGAGGCGCTGGACGCGAGCGCGTTGGTCATGCCGCTGGTGTTTTTCGTGTCGCCGACGGACACGCGGATGCAATCGACGATCGAACAGATCCAATCCCGGTTGGTTTCCGATGCGCTCGTGTTTCGGTACCGCCAGGAGGACGCCGCGCCGGATGGTCTGCCCGGCGAGGAGGGGACCTTTACGCTCTGTTCATTCTGGCTGGTGGAGGCCTTGACGAGAGCGGGCCGGCTGGAAGAGGCTAGACTGATTTTCGAGAAAATTTTGAGCTATGCCAATCATCTTGGGCTGTATGCGGAAGAGTTGTCGGTGACGGGAGAGCATTTGGGGAATTTTCCTCAGGCATTCGCCCACATCGGTCTGATCAGCGCCGCGTACAACCTCGACCGAGCGCTGGGCTCGCAGCGGCTTCCGGCCCTCTAGATTCGTCAAGGAGAAGGGACATCCATATGGCGACGGTAAGTGGCGACGGCGTGTTTCGTTTCATCGGATGCAGCGAGATTCAGGAAATTCTCGGCAAGCAGGCGGAGGACGAACGCCAGCTGGCGGAGCTGCTGGAAGAAGTCCCGCTCGACTCGGTGTACTTCCATACGCACAGCTATTTTCTTCGGACCCGTTTCATCGAACGCGCCTATCCGAACGACTTCGCCGAATGGGCAGGCGAGCAGGTGCGGGATCATGTGCTGGCTGAGCAGTTGTGCGTGGTGGATCCATTCGACTTTCCGAGCCTGGACGCGTTGCGGGAGGAATTGATTTCGATGATCGACGGCCATCTGGCGGGCATGAGTACCGTGCCGCGCGTGGGATTCGGCACCCCCTTCTACTTCAGCCGGTCGCGCATTCTGGAAGTGCCCACCGGTCTTGAAGTCAGGACGCTTCGTGAGTTCCGTGACGCGATCTCCGACGTCGATGTCAGCGCGATTTATTTTCACGTGTTCGAAGCGCATTTGCGCTTGCAGCGGGACGAGAACGATTTCTCCGCCTGGATCAGAGGAGGGCTGAAGCTGCCGGAGCTGGCCGACCGGATGCAGGCATTGAATCCCTATTTGGGCAGTCTCGAACGGCTGCGGTCGAGCCTCTTGAACATGTGCGACGACTACCTGGCCAAGTCCGGGCAGGCGAAAGGACAGGCAATCTGACATGCTGCGGGATGATCCGCTTTGGTACAAGGACGCCGTGTTTTATGAGATCCACGTCAAGGCCTTTGCCGACGGCAACGGGGACGGCGTCGGCGACTTTCCGGGTCTGATCGGCAAGTTGGATTATCTCCAGTGGCTCGGGGTGGATTGTTTGTGGCTGCTGCCGTTTTATCCGTCGCCGTTGCGGGACGATGGCTACGATGTGGCCGATTTCCTGAGCGTGGCGGAGAAGTACGGCACGACCGAGGACGTCCGGCGCTTTCTCGATGAGGCGCATCGGCGAGGCATGCGGGTCATCGTCGATCTCGTGCTGAACCACACGTCCGATCAGCATCCGTGGTTTCAAGAAGCGCGGCAGTCTCCGCAATCGCCCAAGCGCGGGTTCTATGTCTGGAGCGACAACGACCGGAAGTACGAGAAGGCGCGGATCATCTTCATCGATACGGAAAAATCAAACTGGACCTGGGACCCGGAGGCCAAAGCCTTCTACTGGCACCGGTTTTTCAGCCATCAGCCGGATCTGAATTACGACAATCCGGAGGTCCGTCAGGCCATGTTGGAGACGATGGCGTTTTGGCTGGAGCAAGGCTTGGATGGGTTCCGCTGCGACGCCGTGCCGTATCTGCTCGAACGCGAAGGCACGATCTGCGAGAACCTGCCGGAGACGCACGGCTATTTGAAGGAAATCCGCCGCCGCATCGACGAAACCTATAAGGGACGCATCCTCTTGGCCGAGGCGAATCAATGGCCGTCGGATGTCCGGCCCTATTTCGGCGACGGCGACGAATTTCATATGGCCTTCCATTTTCCGTTGATGCCGCGGCTGTATATGGGCGTGCGGAGTGAAACGCGCGATCCCATCATCGACATGTTCACCCATACGCCGGAGATTCCGGCGAATTGCCAATG
>JAOUEB010000037.1 GCA_029858925.1 Nitrospira sp. | reverse complement strand
TTCCACCACGCGGCTTCTGGTCGGTGATCTGTTGAAACAGTGGCGGGGACAGGAGCTAGCCGGGACCAGTCGTCCGGTGTCTCCATGGGGGGACGTTGGTAGTCTTGCCCTTGCACACAGGCGCCCAAGACCAATCCCGAAACTATGATGACAAGGGAGGACGTCATGCGGTTCATTGCGGCTTCTCCGCCGGAGCAACGGACGAGAGTCGTGGCCGGTCGGTGGCGGCGGCTCGCCGTTCAATGAATACATCGACCTGTTGGCCGGCATAGACCGGAAACGGCGGGCGATCAAATCGGTAAATGATCTGAAGCACTCTCGTGTCGACTCGTTCGGTATTGTCCCCCGTCAGCGATTTCTTAGGGATTACGTAGGGCTCGATGCGGACAAAGGTCAGCGGAATTGTCGTGCCGGCCATAGACTTAAGCGAAGCCACTCCCGGCGCGTGAGGCGCGACCAGCGGCGCATTGACCTCGTCGACATCGGCTCGAACTTGCAACTGCTCAGTATCGCCGAGCAGCAGGAGCGGCTCGTTCGATCCCAATGTCGCGTATTCACCTGCCCGAACGTTAACCTGCAAGATTGTTCCATCACGAGGAGCGCGAACAGTCAGGCGGTCCAACAGGATGGCGATCTCGTCGCGTTGGGCGGTCGCCTGCTTTACGGTAGCTTCGAGACGTTGCAGGGTCCGTTTTGCCATTTCGAGGGCGTACCAGGTACGTTTGAGGTCGTCTTCACTGACGGCCCGTTGGTCGTGCACCGCCTTGAGTCGTTGCCATTGCGTGTCGAGATCGCCGATCCGGTACTGCTGCTCTTCCATCTGGGCGTGCAGTGGAGGAATCGCGGCTTCTCGGGTCACGAGTTGGGCGCGTAGATCTCTGTCGTCAAGCTGAAAGAGCGGCGCCTGTTTCTTGATCTTGTCGCCCACCGCGACAAATATTTTCGTGATCAAGCCGGCCACAGGAGGGGCAATGCGGACGTTTTCATTCACGGCTTCGATGATGCCGGATGCCGCAACGGTTTGGTCGTACGGTGAACGGGGAGGTTCGGAGATCGGAGTCGGCATTGGCTCTTTGCCATTGGTGCCCAGCAGGATCCAGGCTGTGAAGACGATGCCGGCTAAGGCTATCCAGACACTGAATCGCTTCACGACGATCATGCCGTTCCCTCGCGCGCAATGGGTTCGATGCTGACGATCCGTCCATCGGTCAAATGGGCCATCCGGTCGCCGAAGTGGAAGATACGGCTGTCATGTGTGACGATGATGACAGAGCGGTCCGGTGAACGGCCAACCTCACGTAACAGTTCCATGATCTTTTGTCCGGTGTGACCGTCCAGCGCTGCGGTCGGTTCGTCACAGATGAGCAGGCGTGGTTCGTTGACCAGTGCGCGGGCGATGGCCACACGCTGTTGCTGTCCGCCGGATAGGTTTTTCGGCAGAAACTCCGTCCGATCGCCGAGTCCGACACGGTCCAGCATGGCACGCGCGTGCTGCAGGGCTTCGTGCCGTCCGGTCTTCTGGATCAAGAGCGGAACCGCTACATTCTCTGCTGCCGTCAGTGCCGGCAAGAGATTGAACTGCTGATAGACGAAGCCCATTGTTTGCCCTCGGAATGTGGTGCGTTTGCCGGCCGGCAAATCGTTGAGCGGGATGCCCAGCACGTCGATGTGGCCTTCATCGATATCGAGAATGCCAGCCAGGGCGGACAAGAGCGTCGTTTTCCCGCCGCCGGATTCGCCGACCAGTAACAGCATCTCGCCTTGATAGATATCGAGGTCAATTCCTCTGAGCACGGTGACTTGCGTGTCGCCGCTGCCGAACGATTTGACGATGCCGCGTGCACGGACCGCTGCTGGTTGTGTGCGTGTCTCGTCCATCAGGCTCCTCGAAAGACGATCGCCGGTTCCAGTCGGGCGAGTTTGATGATGCTGATTAGGGCCGAAAATGCGCAGATGGTGAGGAGTGCGGCCAACACAAGGACCAACAGTTGCCAGGTTTCGACAAAGGGCAATCCGCCGCCGCTGGCCGTCATATAGCCGAAAGCTGTTGCGAGGCCAAGGCCGATGCCGTAACCGGTGAGGCCTACGGTAAAGGCTTGGAGCAGGATCATTTGCGCCAGGGTGAAGGTGGAGGCGCCCATCGCTTTGAGCGCGCCGAATTGTCGGAGGTTTTCGACCGTAAAGAGGTAAAAGGTCTGTCCCGCGATAGCCATCCCGACGAGGAACCCTAAGAGAATGGTGGTGCCGAAGTTGATGCCGATTCCAGTGTTTTTCAAGACCCAGCCGATCGTTTTCCAGCTGAATTCTTCAGCGGTGAAAGCACCCAAGCCGGTCTGTTCCCTGATGCGTGCGGTGACCTCATCAATCGGGAGGCCTGCTTTGGGTTTGGCCAGCACATAGGAAAGGGTCCGACGCTCGCGAGGCACGTAGCGAATGGCTCGCTCATAGGTCGTATAGATCACGGGAATGTTCGTAAAACTTTTCTGAGTTTTGGCGATGGCCACGACCCGAGCCAGTTTGTCATTTAATTCAAAAACGGTGCCGACCCAGATGACCCCTGGCCCGCCCATCCGTTCCACCGCCCACTGGTCCAAGACGACCGCATCTGGTTGGAGAATGTCCTCGAATCTGCCTTCGAGCACTTCGGCGGGGCGGCCAATGAGGGTCGAAGACTCCAGCCCGGTCAAGGTGATCTGATGGTATTCCCCATTGGCGAGACGGGCTCGTAATAGGCCTTTGTAGAGCGGAACAGCCCACTCCACGCCTGGTACGCTACGGACGCGATCGACAGCGGTGTCGGCGATGGGCTTCACTTCATCGACTTGCGCGATGCCCGGGTCCGTGACCCAGATCGGCACATTGAGATTGCTGATACTGGATTGGGACCAGATCATAAGGCCCCAGAAAATGGAGCCCTGCTGTACGATCAGCATGACAGCAAAGGTCAACCCACAGAGTAGCATCAGGTATTTGGCGCGATCGCCGAACAGCATTTTGAGCGCGACGTAGTTCATTCTTCCGCCTCAGGTCCCGGATGATCGGGCGGATAGGCCGCGATCTGGGGCAGTTGCGGCAGCGCGACTTTGTCGTGCCGGTGAAAGAAGGAGGTGCAGAGCCAGGCGATAGGGCAGCCATGCTCGATCGCCATCGTCCAGAATCTTCGTACATGGTTGCCGTTTTCCAATCGGTCTTCATCCATGAGCCGAAGGGGGCCGGGAAAGGGTGTCGAGAAGGTGATGCCCTGCTGAGCCAAACGTTCCGCTAGCTCTTCAGCGAGGAATTCCAGCACATCGCCGCACCAAGAAAACTGTCTTCCATCTTTCGTCTGCTCGCCGGATGGAAGAATCTCGGCCTGCCGTTCGGCAAAGTACTCTTGGATGGCGCATTGGAGGCGTTCGGGAGTAGGCGAGATGTGACGACGCATGCAGATGGCATACAGCATGGACGATGCCAGCTTAGAAATGTTGTGGTCGGCAGCTCACAAGTTACTGGAGTTGAACGGGTAATTGATGAAGAAGCCGCAATCGAGTATGAGAAGTTATGCTCATGGCCCTGCCAATATATCGGCAGGGTCAGGGGTGTTTGCCCACATACGGGCCAATTATTTTGAATGGCGGGCTGCCTGGCTGATGCCGAGTTTCTTCATCCGATGTTGCAGTGTCGAGCGCTTCATCCCGAGGCGGGCTGCCGCGCCATGCTTGCCAGCCAAGATTCCCTTGGTCTGGGTGAGGGTTGCGATGATATGGGCCCGTTCGGCTTCGGCCATGGTGCGTGGGGCAGTACTATGGCCGCTGTCCTGTTCCGGCTGTTCCAACTCGTCAATGGTCAGGACCGATCCTTGGCTGACGATCACGGCCCGTTCGATCAGGTGCTCCAGTTCGCGTACATTGCCGGGCCAGTCATAGTACGCAAGCGCTTTCAACGTGCTGCTGCCGATGCGAGTGATTGCCTTGCGGTGCCGCTCACTGTATTTTTTTACGAAGTGCCGTGCCAGCATCGGGATATCGTCTCGCCGCTCTCGGAGTGGAGGAATCCGAATCGGAAACACGTTCAGTCGATAGAAGAGATCGGGTCGAAAGAGCCCTTGCTTGGAGGCCTGTTCAATATTGACATTGGTGGCTGCGAGGACGCGGACATTCAGCTTGACGGGGTGCGTTCCTCCGACTCGTTCCAACTCCTGAGTTTCGAGTACCCTCAGAAATTTCGCTTGGAGATCGATCGGGAGTTCGCCGACCTCGTCCAAAAATATCGTCCCTCCATTGGCAAGCTCGAAACGGCCGATTTTCCTTGCCGAGGCATTTGTGAACGCGCCCTTTTCATGGCCGAACAGTTCGGACTCGATCAGCGTCGGCGGAAGCGCAGCGCAGTTGACTGTGATCAAGGGCTTCTCCTTGCGCTGCGAGAGATGGTGGATCGCTTGAGCGATGAGTTCTTTACCCGTCCCTGTTTCTCCCATGATGAGGACGGTAGAATCGGTTGGGGCAGCCTGTTCAATGGCTTTGAGGGTTTTTTGTAACGCGGCACTCTCGCCGACCAACGTTTTGAAGTCGACCGAAGCCGTCATCTTGTCGCGTAGGTAGACGTTTTCCAGTTCGAGTTGTTCTTTCAATGAACGGATTTCCTCGTAGGCCGTGAGGTTTATGATGGCCTGCGACAGGTGAAATCCGATTTGTTCGGCGAAGGCGAGGTCTCGCTCAGAAAAGGCGTTGCGCCGCGTGCTGCCGATTGCCAAGAATCCATAGGGGGTTCCCTGCACGATCAGCGGACAGAGGATGCAGGAGAGGATGCCGACCGATTCGATGTAGGCCCGTTCAGGGAAATGACGGTGGTTGTGCCCTGTGATCAGGAGCGGTTTCCCTGCCGCCATCATTTCCGCCGGAGCCATCTTTTCGAAGGGAAACTGACGGAGCTGCGCGAGGTCGATGTTGACGCCGTCGCGATAGACAATGTCAAACCAGGGGCCTTGCGGGGAGTGAACAAACCGCACCAGTCCGGTCATGTCCTGCCGAATGACGCGATGCAGCACTTCTTTCACCACCGGCATGAGTTGTTCGATGGTCATGGTGCCAACAACGACTCGGCCGTTGATGGCCATAAGCGCGTCACGCTCTTCCGATGCCAGCACGTTTTGGAGGACTGGCCCCAATTGGGCGCCGAGCTGCTCCAGGAATATCCGATCCTCCTCGTTGAAGGCGTTGACTCGATTGGTGGCGATGGCGACCATGATTGCGATGATGCGAGGGGATTGATTTTCTATCGGAAAGGCTACGGTCAGTGGGGCAGCCAGGACCGACGCGGTTTCAAATTGAGGGGCTTTCAGAATGGCCGTTTCTGCCCAGGAGGAACTGGCTAAATTGTTCTCGATGAGTGCTCGGCCCCGTTGGACCACGGCTTCTTTCATCGTTCCTGCCGCGGGTAGCTGTCCGATGACATAGCCGGGCGAGCCGGGATTCGTCATTAAATCTGAGACGGGGGAAAAGGCTTGAGTGGATTCGCTATAAAGATAGAGGCCGATATGGTCGACCATCAGAGTATTGTGCAGCTCGAGGCTTAGCGTGTGGTCGAACTCACGAAGTCCTTTGCAGGCAATGAGTGAACTGATAATACGCAAGGAGTCTGCATGCGTTGAGGCGGTGCCCATATACGGGCACTGTAGCATGAGAAGGGAGCCGGAGAAAAGATTGTGAGCGTTTATCCCTTCAGTCGTGGGTCGATCGGGCTTTGAGTGCATCCAACCGTTTCTTGTCCAAATTGACGTGGAGGGATTTCTCCTGCGTGACGGTCACGGCCCCAGGCGCTTGGCCTTTAGCCTTCTTGACCCACTTTCGCCTGGTGTAAATGACCTCACCCTTTCCGCTTTTCTTCAAATCGCTATAGAGCAGGGCCAGTGTAGCGGCATCTCGGATTGTTTCAGGTTGTGGTTCAGCTCCCTTCTCCAGCCGTACCACAACATGGGAGCCAGGTGTGCCTCGTGCATGGAGCCAGAGATCGTCGCTCTTCGCAAGGCCAAAGGTCAGCTCATCGTTCTCGCGCGCGTTCCGTCCGACGAAGATCGGGGCGCCATCCGCTGAGATGAAGCGGCGGAAGGGACCGTGTGATTGGTTGTCGGGCTTCCGGCCCTTGTCTGTGGATGCTCGCAGAGGTTTGGAGCCGGATGGTGATGAGGTTGGCGGAGTCCAGGTTCCTTGCTCAATCGCCAGGAGTTCATGCTGAAGTCGTTCCAGCCCATGCTCCGCACGCGCAATGCGAGGCGGAAGTTCTCGCTCGGCAGCCACATATTTGCGATGTTTGCGGAAGTAATCGTCCATATTGCCTTGGGGTGATTTAGTGACATCGAGGGGGATGGTGACTTCCGGCAAGGTCTCATCGAAATAATCGACGACTGTGATGACATCGACTCCCTTTTTGATCGAGCTCAAATTGGCTTTGATCAGCTCTCCAAAGCGGGCATAGTCCCGATACTTGGCGGCCTTGGCCAGGTCTTCTCGCCAGGCCTCGATGAGTCGCCGCTCCTTTTTGAGCGTTTTTTTCACGATGCGCAGACGCGCGTCTAGTACTTGGTCGAGAGCGAGGATGGATTCTTTATCCTGATAGTAGGCCTCGATTGCAGCAGAAATGGGATTGCCTGTACCAGTTGCTCCGGTAAAGCGGGCCGGTTTTGACTCGGGTGAGCCTGTCTCTCTCTTCACCGGTGGAACATAAGTCTGTCCGACAAGATTGTGTTGCTGGGTCAGGCTCCGGAGTATTCGTTGTTCGGCATCGAGGACCAGGATATTGGCGGTTTTGCCGGTCAGTTCACAGATGATCGTGCGAGGGCCTTCTTTCGCGGTCAGGTGAATCTCGAGGATACGGTCATTCGGTACTTGGCGGATGCCGTCAATTCTGGCTCCTTGAAAGTGGGCTCTTAGAAACTGGCAGAAGGCCGGCGGTGTTAGTGGATTGGGTAGAGGACGGCTGGTCAGGTGCAGCCTTGAAGTGTCTGGTCGGCAGGAAATCAGCAGGCGATGGGTCTGCCCAGGTATACGAATATCGAACACGAGGGTGTCGGGGGTGGGCTGCTGAATTTTCTGGATCCAGCCGCCGCGTAGAATCGGCGCGATTTCCGTCAAAACCAGTTCGATCTCCGCTCTATTCAGCGCCATGGATCACTACCGCGTAGCCGTGTCTTGCTGGAATGGTACCGAACCCAATTTTGTCCGTTGGTGCCATTCTGGTCACATTTTTTGTCACGTAGACGGATCCTCAGGCAGGCACTCTACGATTGTCCGCAATAACGTGCAAGGGCGCCGGGGAAATCACCTGGCATCATGATTGCTTAGCTTTAGGACTGGAGTACAGGCATCGCAGGATGGGCGGAGTAGGTTGCCAACTATTGCCGGGAGGGTTTCCATGGAATGCGCTAGATGCCACGGACTTATGGTTGCTGACAATCTGGTCGATATTCGAGAGAGCTTCTTGCCGATGTGGATGAGGGGGATGCGGTGTGTTGCTTGTGGCAACGTTGTCGATGCGCTCATCGCTCACAATCGGATGCGCCAGCAAACAGAGACTGCAAGAGAACTCAAGCCTTCGGTGAGTATGCCGGCGCTGCACCCGCATGCCAAGGCGGCCTAGTCCGCTGTAACCGCACGGCGCGGACGATAGGGGCCGTCATATTTGACCGGTCGTTCGCGCCGTGATATTCCCCCATAGCTCTTTTCCTGTTGCTCCTTGCCTTGCAGCCGTCTCCCCACTGGGGTACAGTTGTCCACACCACCTATATTTTCTTGAGCCATCCACGATGCCCTTGTTGGAGTTGCCTCTCCTGACGCGCCTGACCGATGAGTTTCGTCTCTCGATGCGGCGGTTGTTACAAGATCTCTGTCGCGAACTCCAGGCCGACTATCCGGATCTTGCCTCCCGGTATGACCTTCCGGTCGGATTGTTCCAGCTCCTCAGCCGATCCCTCACAGTTGAGAGCTATTCCAATTGGAAGGTGGCCGGATGGATCGAATCGCTGAACGATCTCGTCTATTTTCTGGACATTATCCAGCAGTGGGAACGAGAGCCGGATCGAGCCGAGTATACCCAGCAATTGTTCACTGAATGCCAGGAGAAGTTTTTTGAGAACAGCTATCTCCATGATCTGTTTCCGCTGGGCCGCCCTCGCGCCGCCGGTCTTGAGAAACGGCTCACGAGTTTGTGCCGTCGCCTGGCTCATGAATTGACGGAGGAATCAATCCTATTCGAGCCGGCGCTTGCCGTGAAGTGGTGCAGGCAGCGCGGGTTGTCGCGATGGGAGGCGTCGGCAAAGCTCGATGCCAACTTCGAGCGGGCGGAAGCGGGGAATGGTATCTCGGTCGGAATTGCCGGAGAGCGGCGGGAGGCTCCCGCCGAGGTGCGCCGCATCCTGAAACGATCATCCGGCTATGCGACGTTGCTGATCGAGACAAGTGGAATTTCGGTGCGCATCGGCCGAAAGACGTTTCCGCTTTGGACCGGATGGGGGGTTCAGGGCGAATGGATTTGGAAGCCTCAGACAGCGGTTCCGGTGCTGGAGACTGTGCGAGATCCGGTGACGGTCGGCCCGACGTTAGTCTATGGAAAAGACCGGCAGCCTCGGGCAATTGCCGGAACAGAG
>JAOUEB010000460.1 GCA_029858925.1 Nitrospira sp. | reverse complement strand
ATCTTGTTCAGGGAGCGGCCACGCCGGTTTCGTCAGACTGCGCGAGTAGCTGTGCAACGGCTCCCACATTCGGTTCGCAGACTGCACCACATCCACCACCTCTGCGGCGATGGCGCTGCGCGGCATGCCTTGGTATTTGGCCGACTGCGGATCCTGTGCGATCGTCAAGCCAAACTCGGCCTTGATCGCTCGCAATCCCAGAGTGCCATCTGTGCCGGTTCCGGAAAGAATGATGCCGGCGGCTCGTTGCTTCTGATCGGTCGCCAGTGAATGGAAGAAATAATCGATGGGCCGCGGCACCTGTTCCTGCGAGGGCGGTTCCATGATATGCAGAGTGCCGTGCAGGATGGCCAGATTGGCGCCGCCCGGCGCCATGTAGACGCGATTAGGCTGCACCGGCATCGCCGTGCATTTGCTGAGCAGGCCGGGCAACAGACTCACATGGCCCGCGTGTTGGTGCGACACCACGACAAAGGCCATTCTACTGTCTGAAGGCATATGGCGGAAGAGTTCTTTCATGGCTTCCAACCCGCCGGCGGAAGCGCCGATCCCGACGGTCAGAAACCCGGTTGGTTCGACGGGCAGCGTTGCCGTTGGAGCCGGCTGCGCAGGAGGCATCTGCGTATTTACAGGACGCCGCCTGGCGCGCTTCCGGTTTGCGTCGCGCTTGGCCGAAGTAGTTCTTCGCGCAGTCCTTCGAGGCGCAGCCACAGAATCTTCTCCTTAGGATGCGAGTGACAGCGGCACAGAAAAGGCTCCACGCGCAGCTGGAAGGTCAACCAGGAGTCTGAGTCTAGACGTTCTTGCGGCGTCAGACAGGCAGCCATATGCCACGGCATTGTCGAGACAAGCCGGGCGGATGCTATAATCCCGCGCCTATGGCGAACAAGGACTGAGGGCCGAGGACTGAGTAAAGGATAAGCAGGGGAAGCGATGGGCCAATCGATCGTCATCAAAGGCGCGCGCGAGCACAATCTCAAGAACATCGACGTGGAGATTCCGCGCGACAAGTTGGTCGTCATCACCGGCTTGAGCGGGTCCGGCAAGTCATCGTTGGCATTCGATACGATCTATGCCGAAGGCCAGCGGCGCTACGTCGAGTCGCTCTCCGCCTACGCCCGTCAGTTCCTGGAGCAGATGGGGAAGCCGGACGTTGACTCGATCGAAGGCCTGTCTCCTGCCATCTCTATCGAGCAGAAAAGCACCAGCCACAACCCCCGTTCCACCGTCGGCACCGTCACGGAGATCTACGATTATCTGCGGCTGTTGTTCGCGCGGGTGGGACGGCCCTACTGTTTTCAATGCGGCGAAGAAATTGCCGCCCAAACGGTTCAGCAAATGGTGGACGCGATCGCCGGTTTGCCGGAAGGGGCCAAGTTTCAGATCCTGGCGCCGATTGTCCGCGGGCGTAAAGGGGAATATCGCAAAGAGTTGCTGGAGATGCGCAAGGCCGGCTATGTGCGGGCGCGGGTGAACGGCGCGATCGTCGATCTCGGCGAGGACATCGCCCTCGATAAGCAGAAAAAACACACGATTGAGATCATTGTCGATCGGCTCGTCATGAAGGCGGGTGAGGCCCTGATGCGGCGCATGGCCGATTCGGTCGAGACAGCCGCCAAGCTAGCCGGCGGGCTGGTCGGCGTGCTGACGGACGACGGCAAGACCCGTCTCTATAGCGACAAGCTTGCCTGCATCAAGTGCGGGGTGAGTTATCCCGAAGTCGAACCGCGCATTTTCTCCTTCAATAGTCCGCATGGCGCCTGCCCGGCCTGCGATGGGATTGGCTATGCCATGATGCAGAATGGCGCGGAGGAGAAAGACTTTACGTTGCTGGAACCTTGCGAGGTCTGCCGGGGCGCCAGACTCAAGCCGGAAAGTCTGGCGATCAAGCTGGAGAAGAAATCCATCGCCGAAGTGACGAGCCTGTCGATCAGGGCGGCGGCTGAGTTTTTTGTTTCGCTGACGTTTTCGGATCGGGAACTCGTCATTGCCCACCGCATTCTCAAAGAGATCCGCGAGCGGCTGGGATTTCTCGTGAATGTCGGCCTGGATTACCTGACGCTCGATCGCGCCGCTGCCACACTGTCCGGCGGCGAATGGCAACGGATCCG
>JAOUEB010000459.1 GCA_029858925.1 Nitrospira sp. | reverse complement strand
AGGATAGTCGTGCTGGCCGGCGTGGAAATGTTGTTGCCGATATCTTTAAACCACACATAAATCGTCTTCTGTCCGTCGGCCGGAGACAGGATGAACGGAATCGTTGCGCCGAACTTCAGAGCCGGCGTCACCTCGACCCATCCAGGCGTGCCCGCCATCGGCGTCAACGGGCTTTCCGATACGAAATAGGCGCCCACACCGGTATCGACGTCATTGGCTGAAATCGTGACCATCACTTCAGCCGAATTCGTCATGAATGCGCCGTGGTTGATGACTGCATAGGGGTTTTGAGGCGCGGTAATATCGATCAGCACCGGCATCGCGGTGATTTCTTCGGAGAGCCCGCTTTCCGTCCCATCGTCGAACGATGCCGTCACGGCATAGAAATACTGGGTGTCGTTGGTCAGTCCCGAGTGGATGTACGGATTGCTCACGCCTTCGATCTTGGTCGCGCCCTGCATGGTCACATGCGGTGCGGTGCTGAAATACAGGTTGTAGGCGATTGCACCCGGCACTTCCAGCCAACTCAAGAAGACTTCAGTGTCGCCGGCCTTCACCGCCACGCTGCGCGGCGGGTGAAGCGCGCCCGGCTCCTCTATCTGACCCGCCGCTTGCTTACCGCGGTTCATCTCCTCTTCCGTCGGCACGTACTTGAGCACCCGATTGTTGCCGCTATCGACGACGAACACGCAGCCTTCCTTGTCCACGGCGATGCCGTAAGGGAAATTCAGCTGCCCTTCCGTTTTGCCGCGATTGCCGAACGAACAGAGAAACGTGCCATTGCCGTCAAATTTCTGAATCCGGTGGTTGCCGCTGTCGACCACGTAGACATTGCCCAGCGCGTCACAGGCGATGCCCCAAGGCGACCTGAACTGTCCCGGCCCATTGCCCTCGCGCCCCCATTTCGTCAAGAAACTTCCACGGGAATCGAATTTCTGGACGCGATGGTTGCTCTCATCGGCCACATAGATGTTGCCGACAAAGTCGACCGTCACGCCGCGCGGGAAGAAGAACGCGCCGTCGAAGCTCCCGTCACGGCCCCACTTCAACAGCGGCTGCCCGTCGGATTGAAACTTCTGAATGCGGGCATTGCTGGTATCAGACACATAGACGTTGCCGTCCTGGTCGGTCGCGAGCCCCCAAGGCACATCGAACTTGCCCATGTCGGCGCCACGCCAGGCAAACCCGAACTTTCCCCAGGCTTTCTGAACATTGCCTTCCAGGTCGAACTTCTGCACACGGTTATTACCGCTGTCGGCCACATAGACGACGTCGTCCGGTCCAACCGCCAGCCCGCGCGGATAGTAGAACTGCCCCTCCTGCGAACTGGGCTCGCCGCCCCAGCGCGCCAAAAACTTGCCGGTCTTGTCGAATTTTTGGATGGAGTGGTTATCCGTATCGGCGATGTAGAGGTTACCGTCCTTGTCGAGCGCAATGCCGGTCGGAGAGCTGAACTCGCCGTCATCCACCCCCTCCTGGCCAATGCTCATGGTCAGAAGATAGGGCGATGGAATCGCCATGACTTCCTGCGATTCAAGACTCTCGCCCTTGGGCGTCACCACGGTGACGACGTAGTGATAACAGGTGCCGTTGGCCAGATCGTCATGAACAAACGGACTTGTAGCGCCCTCCAAGCAGGTGGCTTTGTCTTTTTTCACACCGATAACGCGTTTGAAATCGTCATCGCCTGCGATCGGACGGGTCAGTTCGGAGAACTTGATCTGCACGCCCTTAGTCGTCTGGAAATACAGGTTGTAGTACATGGCCTCCGGAACCGGATCCCATGTAATAGTGGCTCGTCCATTACCCGGTTTCGCCTGAACATTCTGCGGCGCCGGAGGGAGCTCCTCTTCCTCAGCAATCGAATCCCCCGCGCCCCATTCTCCCTGGAGGCCTTCGGCATACAGATGGAGCCGATCGAACTGAAACCGTTCATCAAAAAGCCAGGCTTTCATCACGTGTAGTGCCTCATGTTGCTAGGGCTGACGGGTTTCGAGAAACAATGGAAGTATCAATAGCTTAGAATTGGATTGAGGAGTCTAGCAAAGCGGTGGAAAAAGAGTCAAGGCGTGGAGAATCGGCCCAGCGAAGGGCAGTGTTGAGTTATTCGGAAC
>JAOUEB010000457.1 GCA_029858925.1 Nitrospira sp. | reverse complement strand
AGTCGGCTGCGGCCTCGCGCACCAGCCAGTCGTCGTCTTCGAGATACTCGATGAGGATTTCCACACTGGGCCGTCCGATGCCGAGAAGGTTGATAACAGTCGACATGCGGGCCTCTTCCCGCTCGCTCGCCCCTTCGATCGCACGGAGCGCGTCGAACATGCTGTCGATCCGCTCACGAATCGCGCCCAGCTTCTTCAAAGTCCCAACGGCGATGTCACGAACCGCCGGCTG
Source organism: Nitrospira sp. (assembly GCA_029858925.1). Classification (GTDB taxonomy): domain Bacteria; phylum Nitrospirota; class Nitrospiria; order Nitrospirales; family Nitrospiraceae; genus Nitrospira_D. The sequence goes on along the minus strand of JAOUEB010000457.1, from coordinate 1,888 downwards.
GCCCATGGCATCGATGAAGGCATCGATGGAGCGGGGGTCTAAGAGTTGATCGAGCATCCTTGCCGCCGTGATCTGGGTCTCCGGATCGGGATGCTTCAGCATCGTACAGAGGGGAATCACCGCGGTCGGAATCGCGCCGACCAGATGGGTCATCACCTCCCTGGCTTCTCCCTCTTGGTGTTTGGGAAGTAGCGCGACCAATGCCGCGGCTGTATCCGTATCCAGGATCCCTGCCATCTGCTCCAATGCCGTGGCGCCGGCCTTGCGCACGGCAGCGTCTTCATCTTCAAGGAGGCTGACGAGCGCCACGCCCGACTGGGGATCTTTGATCCGGGCCAACATCGCCGCCACTTCTTTTTTCAACTCCGGCGTGCCTGACTGCAGGGTCTCGACCAGGGCCTGCACCGCCCGTGGCCCGCCCGCCACACAGGCCGCCGTGGCCCGCATGCGCCGCCAGTCTTCTTCGTGGACCAGTTCGGAGACCAGCGTTTCAATCGTTTCTTTCGACATGGCTTCCCCCACTCACAACTAAAAACTATTTCAAGATCTTCCCTCTCCATCCGACGAGGGCCAACGTCTCCTTGACGTGATAGCGCACATTGTCGTCCGGCGATCCGGTCAACAGGGGAAGGAGCCAGGGGATGGACTTCTGCCCGAACCGAGCCAGAGCTGCCGCCGCCTCCGCTCTGGTAAAGGTGGAGCTCAATGCCGCTGCCAGCGTCGGGAGCGCCGACTCATCGCCGATCGTCCCCAATGCCCGTACGGCGGCCGCTTGCGTGACGGCTTCCTCGCTCCATCGATCTCCGCAGCCCTCGATGGCTCCTGCCGCCGCAGGCGGATGGTCTCCTTTGACGACGTCGATCAACGGGGGTACGGCCTTCCGATCTCCGATCTGTCCGAGCGCCTCGACCGCCGGTGTGCGGAGCCTCGGTTCTTTCATGGCGGTTAATAGGTAGTCAACTGCCTGCGGGTCTCCAATCTGCCCCAGTGCGCGAACGGCATCTTCACGCACGGCGGAATCCGCATCATTGAACAAGGCGGAAAGCAGCGGCGCTACCGCATGCCGCGACTTCGATTTTCCCAGTGATTCCACCGCATGCAAGCGCACCAGCCAGTCCTGGTGCGCCAACGATTCCAGCAACGCAGGGATTGCCGATTCGCCGATCGCCGCCAGCGCCGACGAGGCTTCTTCTCGGACCGCTTTCACCCGGTCCTGGAGCAACGGCGTCAACGATTGAATCGATCCGGGGTCCTGGATGCGTCCCAGGGCCTTGGCCGCATGCATTCGGACGATCCAATCTGGACTGCGCAAGGCCCGCATCAGTTGGTCGAGCACACGGCTATCTGCGATCGCCGCCAGGGCTGCCGACGCCGCTTCTTGCACCGTCAGTTCAGGATCGGCAAGGCACTCGCCTAGGGCCGGCACAGCCGGCGCCCCAATGGACGTCAATGCGGCGATAGCGGCCTCTCGCACAGAGCGATCCTGGTCCCGGATGGAGGACACCAGCGGGCAGACCGCGCGGGGATCTTTCAGACTGCCCAATCGGGCGGCTGCATCCTCCCGGATCGCCCAGTCCTCGTCTCTGAGGGCGGCAATGTGTTCAGCGACAGGATCATTCATGTCCGGCAACCTCTCGACGGCAGTCGGTGACCCTATCATAGGGTTTTTTGCAGGGTCAACGTAGAGCTCTCGCTGGAGCCTCCTCTCGCCCGCATTATTCCTGAGCGCTTCTACTGCAATCGCCGATCCGTTGCTCCGTTCTTCGTCGCTCGTATCTCGTGAAGCGTGAAGCGTGAAGCGCACGACGGAAAGAACGTTTCCGTGCCGGATATCCTTGTTTGCGAGATACGAGATACGCTTCACGAGATACACGATTCCATGCGCTCT
>JAOUEB010000458.1 GCA_029858925.1 Nitrospira sp. | reverse complement strand
CTTTCAACGCCTCCCAGGCCCGATCGATATCTTCCGGGCGGGCCCGCGCCAGGCTGCAAATCGTCGGCCCTTCCACCTCCTGAGCCACGCGCCGCACAGCTTCGAAATCCCCAGGCGAGCTGTACGCAAACCCCGCTTCGATGATATCGACGCCGAGCCGGGCCAATTGCTTGGCAACCATGACTTTTTCTTCCACATTCATGCTGGCACCCGGCGACTGCTCGCCGTCGCGCAGCGTTGTATCGAAAATTCGAATCATGCGTGTCATGTTTTCACCTCTGTTCGATTCAGACTGCTCAAAACGGTCGTCCGGCAAAACCGCAGGCGCACCCTCTGTGGCACATTGAGGATGCCTTCAAGCCGAGAACGCAGTCCGCGGCCGTTTTCAGCAGTCTGCAAAAACACAAAAGCCCTCATCCCTTGTATAAGTCAGGGACGAAGGCTCGACGCGCTTCGTGGTACCACCCTGTTTCGGCCCTGAACAACCAGATGCTGTTCAGAACCCTCCATTCGGCCCGTCACGCGGGCAAAGCGGAATCCGTGACTCAGCGTTCACGGATTCAAGCTCAGAGGCGAGTTCGGCAATGCCTGGGCTGGTTCGCACCGTCCACCAGCTCTCTCATATCATATCCAGGCGCTTCGCCTACTACTCCTCGTCACAGCCGCTCACAGATGTCCTATCTCGTACGCACCCCGGTACCGGCATCGGCTCCTATTTCGGCTCAAGCGACGGCACTTCTGTTTTCCCCGGCCCCTTCTTCCCCATCGCCTGCGCAACCAGCCAGTAGATGCGCTCAACCGGCCCCATCAACGCATAGCCGGCAAAAATCACGAACAACATAACTTGAGGCCAGGCCGCCACCATCATCAACGTGAGGATGCCCCAGACCAGATAGGTAATCTGCTGGTGTCCTTTGAACTTGAGGTCTTTAAAGCTGCGGTACTTGATCGTGCTAACCATCAGGAACGACAGTGCCAGAGTCATGATTAGGACGAACACCGGCTTGACCTGCGTTCCCATTCGAACGGTGTAGTGGTCGAACACGACTAGCGATGCCACGACTCCGGCTGCAGCGGGAATAGCCAGACCTGTAAAGTACTTACCGTCGGACAAGGTCACCGTTGAATTGAACCGGGCCAGCCGCACCGCGCCCATCGCCACGTAAGCGAACATGACCGCCACTCCGAACGACCCCAACCCACTCAACGCCCAGGAATAAATGAGGAGTCCCGGCGCAACGCCGAACGACACGACATCGGACAGTGAGTCGTACTCCAACCCAAAATGGCTCGTGCTGTTGGTCAATCTGGCCGACTTGCCGTCGAGGACATCGAACACCATCGCAACGAGAATCGCGATCGCCGCCGTCAGGTAATCGCCATTGAACACCGAGAGAATCGCATAGACCCCGCAAAACAAATTGCCGGTCGTGAAGAGGTTAGGGATCAGATGCATAGCTGCCTTGCGTTGCTTGCTGCCTTTGGCGAATGAGGTTTTCAACGCAGCGGTTTTCATCTCAGCTCTCCTATGACGGTTTCTCCGCCTTTCACATGATCTCCGAGCGCCACACGCACACTCGTACCGATCGGAAGAAAGGTATCCATCCGCGATCCGAATCGGATCAATCCAAATCGTTCGCCCCGCACTGCCGGGTCCCTGGGAGAAGCCCAACAAACGATGCGCCTGGCGATCAGCCCCGCCACTTGTACGCACAACACCTTGATGCCCTCGGTCGTCCGAATCATCAGCGCATTCTGCTCGTTCCTCAATGTCGCTTCCGGCTTACTGGCAACCAAGAATGCCCCCGGCTGGTATTGGACATCTTCGACCGTCCCATCACAGGGCATCCGATTGATATGCACGTTGAACACATTCAGGAAAATTGTGACGCGAACCGCGCGGTCCTTGAGATACCGGGGCTCGAATTCCTCCTCGATCGCGATGACTTTCCCATCGCCGGAGGCAACCACGAGATGCGGGTCTTTGGGAATCACTCTGGCTGGATTGCGAAAGAACCACGCGACAAACACTGTGAGCAACGCCGCTCCAACCGCCAAGACAACCCAGCCCATCCACCCCGCCAACAGCGTAACGCCGGCGGGAACCGCGATGAAAGGAA
>JAOUEB010000456.1 GCA_029858925.1 Nitrospira sp. | reverse complement strand
GGCCCGCACTATCTTCTACATGGGTCGCCTTCCGGATGACCCCTCCCTGTACCGTAAGACATATTTTCTGCTCAGCGTCAAAATAGCGAAGCGGGAATTCCTGTGCCGGCATCCATGTCACCTGATGGGACCGCGACTGATCCATGAACAGCGCCACGGGATTTCCACCGGCAGGCGCAACGGGCGTAAAGAAACTGCTGAATAACCGGAAGGCTGCTTCTGATGGATAGGCAGGAATGCCTCGATAGCGAAGCGGTTGTGGACTTGGCTTCCCCTCGTTCTGATCGTCATAGAGGCCACGGATCAACTCAAACACAGCAGAGCCGGTGCCAGGCAGCAGCGACTTGAAGAGTTCGACTACGGGAAGAAAATCAATGAGCTCCCAATGCATAGCCCCCATACAGGCCATGAATCGAGCCGACTCGAAGGTGCCGTTGTCCAGCACATACAGCGCATCTTTCCGGTGACGGATTGTCGCCATCCCCTCCGCATCGATGCGAAAATCCTCATCGCGATAGAACCACCGTATTTCTTCGGTCGGCACCCGCAACGCCTGAGCGGCCATCCCGCGCAAGTGATCCGGCGTAACCCGCTGCCAGCCTGGTTTCACAGCCAGATTCAACCTGGTTTCATTTACCAACCCGCCCGGCTTCAGCCCAATCCACTGCCCCCAATCGAGACGAATCCTCGCCCGTGCGAGCGAGACAGTCCCGCCGGCATTCGACTGCCATTCGCACTCATGCAAGGGGTGGCCTAACGGGTCCGTGGCAAGAAACCGCCGGCCATCGGGCCGGTAGAAGACCAGATGCCCGGTCGGATGAGTGACGACACGTCCGCCTTTCTGTTCAAACTGTTCAGCGAACGCGCGCGTGGACGGAAAACAGAGGTGCTTGGGGCTATGCAGGGCAAACGAGACTGGATCGGAGGACATTTACTCGCGGAGTTGGCCGCTCCCCAAGACGATGAACTTAAAACAGGTCAGTTCTTCGAGTCCCATCGGGCCGCGCGCATGGATCCGCGAGGTGCTGATGCCGATTTCAGCGCCGAGGCCGAACTGATAGCCGTCATTGAGCCGAGTGGAGGCATTGACGAGGACCGCGCCGGCATCGACCTCTTTGAGGAACCGCATCGACCGGCCATAATCCGACGTCACAATGGCTTCCGTATGCCGCGACCCATACTGTGCGATGTGCTCCATCGCCTCATCCATGTTCTTGACGACTTTCACCGCCAGCACCAGATCGAGAAACTCTGTTCCGTAATCCTGCTCGCCGGCCGGTTTCGCATCGGGAATCAATTGGCATGTTTTGGGGCATCCGCGAATTTCGACCTGTGCCGACAGGAGGCTCGCCGCCAGCTTGGGCAGCAACGTCCGCGCAATCGATTGGTGAATCAGCAAGGTCTCCATCGCATTGCAGGTCGACGGGCGCTGTGCCTTGGCATTCACGCAAATCGCCTCGGCCATGGCCGGATCTGCCGAGACATCCACATACACATGGCACACTCCCGCATCGTGTTTCACAACGGGAATCGTCGAATGTTCGGCAATGAGCTTCATGAGAGATTCGCCGCCGCGTGGGATAATCAGATCGATGTACCGATCCTGCTTGAGCAACACCGGCACCAGCTCGCGATCCGCCCGCTCGACGAAGGTGATCGATCCGGCCGGCACACCAGCCTTTTCAGCAGCTTCAGACAAGATAGCGGCGATGGCTGTATTCGAATAAATCGCTTCGCTGCCGCCCCGCAGCACACAGACGTTACCGGACTTGAGACAGAGCGCCGCCGAATCCGCGGTCACATTGGGACGCGATTCATAGATGATGCCGATCACGCCGATCGGCGCGCGCACACGGCCCACCTGCATACCGTTGGGCCTGGTCCACATGGCGGGCATCGTGCCTAGGGGATCCGGCAGCTTCGCCACTTCGCGAATGCCGGATGCCATCTCAGCGATCCGCTTCTCCGTGAGACACAGGCGATCGGCCATGGCTTTTTTGCCAGGATCGGCTCCAAACGCATCGAGATCTTTCTGATTGGCTGCGAGCAGCTCGTCCGTCTTGGTTTCGAGCGCCTCAGCCATGGTCAGCAACGCCTGATTCTTGACTGCCGCCGACAAGG
>JAOUEB010000454.1 GCA_029858925.1 Nitrospira sp. | reverse complement strand
TTTTTTCCGGCATCGTGGCCTGATCGAGCGCTTTGGCTAGCGCCTTGAAAATGGCTTCCATGATGTGATGCGGATTGCGGCCGTACATAAGATTGACGTGCAGATTGAGACCGCCGTGGGTGACGAAGGCCTGAAAGAAATCTTCGAAGAGCCCTAAGTCGAATGCTTTGATCTTCCGGTCCGGCAGTTTGACGTTGTAGACAAGATAGGGCCGGCCGCTCAGATCCGCGGTCACTTGCGCCAAGGTTTCATCCAGCGGCGCCGAGGCAAACCCAAATCGCTTGATCCCGGCCTTCTCGCCCAAGGCCTGGTGCAAGGCTTGCCCCATCACGATACCGACATCTTCGACCGTATGGTGTTCGTCGATGTCGATGTCGCCTTTGGCCTGGACGGTCAAATCAAAAAAACCGTGTTTGGAGAGCAGCTCCAGCATGTGGTCGAAGAACCGGATGCCGGTGTCGATCTTCCCCTGCCCTGCCCCGTCCAGCGTCCATTCGACGCGGATATCGGTTTCTTTGGTAGCGCGATGAACAGCCGCATGCCGTGGGGCCAATCCATCCTTCTTCATGAGAACCTGCTCAGGGCCGACTTCGCATGCGCGTCGAACCCTTCGATATGGGCCAATCGGACCAACGGATCTTTCACCTTTGCCAGCTCCGATTTCGTATAGTGGACGATGTTGCTGACCTTCACGTAATCGTTCACGGAGAGCGCCGAGAAAAACCGCGCGCTCCCTCCGGTCGGCAGCACATGATTCGGGCCGGCCACATAATCCGCAACCGCCGGCGGCGTATAGCGGCCCAGGAACAACGCGCCGGCATGGCGGACTTTTTCGAGGTAGTCGAACGGATTATCCACTGAGAGTGTCAAATGTTCGGCGGCAATTTGATTCGCCACGTCGATCGCTTCCTCCATCGTCGCAACCACAAACGCCACCGAGTGGCGCGCAATCGCCTTCGAGGCGATCTTTTCACGTTGCAGTCCCTTCAACTGTTGCTCGATCAATTTGGACACGTCTTTGGCCAGCCGTTCCGATGTCGTGATCAAAAATACTTGCGCGTCTTCATCGTGCTCGGCTTCACAGAGCAGATCGGCAGCCACATGGGCAGGGTTTGCTTCCTCATCGGCCACGACCAACAATTCGCTGGGCCCTGCGATCATGTCGATGCCGACGGTTCCATAGAGCAGGCGCTTGGCCGTCGCCACGTAAATATTTCCAGGACCGACGATCTTATCGACCTTGGGGATAGCTTCGGTCCCATAGGCCAGCGCGGCCACGGCCTGCACTCCGCCGATGCGATAGATTTCGGACACGCCCACGATATCGGCCGCCACCAGCAAGTAGGGATTGATAGGGCCCTTCTGCGGCGGCGTGACCATCACCACCCGTCGCACGCCCGCCACCTTGGCCGGAATCGCGCACATCAGCACCGATGAGGGGTACACGGCTTTCCCGCCCGGCACATACACACCCACAGCATCGACCGGCGTGACGACCTGTCCCAACGTGACATCGTTCTCCTGATACATCCACGTCTTCGTGCGCTGCCGCTCATGAAACGCAGTAATCCGTTGCGCCGCAAAGCGAAGGACATCGCCTTCATCCTTGCGAATATGGAAATAGGCGTTGTTGATCTCTTCCGGCGTCACCCGCACGGCATCGGGTTTGAGTGCGACTTTGTCGAACTGTTTGGTATAGCGTAACACCGCCTTGTCGCCGCCCCGCTCGACGGCTTGCAGGATGGAACGCACGGTCTTCTCCACAGAAGCTCCAGCCACCCGGCCGCGGGACACCACTTTCTTCAGGTTGGAAAGAAAGCTGCGATCTGCCTGCGTGACGATCTTCATGCGCGCGCCGCCTTTTTCTTGCCCTTACGCGCGGCCGATGGGCGGCCGTTGCCGGGCACCGACTTTTGGGTCGCCAACGCCGCCCGGAGTCTGCGGATCAACTCCATGAGCGGTTCGTGCTTCAGACGGAGACTCGCCCGATTGACGACCAAACGCGCCGTCGATTGGGCGATCACATCTACTTCGACGAGATCATGGGCCTTGAGCGTGCTGCCGGTTTCAACCAGATCGACGATTCGATCGGCCAACCCCACCACAGGCGCCAGTTCGATCGAG
>JAOUEB010000455.1 GCA_029858925.1 Nitrospira sp. | reverse complement strand
CTGCCGCACGCAGGGCATTTCACGTCGCCCCGTTCATGCTCTTTCAGCGTCACGACGATCAGTGATTCTTTCCCGCAATCCAAACACGTGTAGTCATACATTGGCATGATCGGCTCCTCTTCCTACTAGCCAAAGATCATCAGCGGATATCGTCCCTGGTGCAGAAGGGCATGAGAGACGCTGCCGAGCACCAGGCGCGTCACGCCATGTCGTCCACGGGATCCCATGAGAATAAGATCCGGATTCAAGGTCTCGGCTTCCTGAAGAATTCCCTCGATGGGAGTCCCCAGTGTGGCGGTCACGCGGGTTCGATAGCCCAGCGCGCCGAGTTTGGAGGCGGTGTCGTTAAGGGAGTCTTGCGCGTGGCGAAGCGCATGGCCCTCCATCTGCTTGGCCGAAGCGGTGTCCACCGGCCAGGGCGGCTTGGTGTGAGGCAAGACGGTAAACAGGGTGATCGTGGGCGGGTTTCGGAAGGGCTTCTGCTGAAGAAAGTTCAAGGCATGTTCCGCATCGGCGGTCCCCTGCACGGGGAGCAGAATCTGGTCCACGGCTTTCAATGGACCGCGAACAATCAGTTTCGCGCCGGGAGCGAATGTCAGCACGCGATGGGCGACGCTCCCGACCAGCCGTTCCTTGATCGGGCCGAGGCCGCGGGTACCGAGAAGAATCAGGTCCACCTTCTGTTGCTCAGCCAGTATGACGATCTGGTCTGCCGGGGAGCCGACAATCAGGTGTTTCGTGACCGGGCCGACCCCCAGCGGGAGCAGCGACACGATCCGTTCCAACAATCGGGCGCCGTCCTCCCGCATATTTCGCTCGAGGGTTTGGTAGAGTTCCTGCGACACCTCCGGCATCATCATTGGATAGGCTGGAGTCGGGACATCCAGCACGTGCAAGATGTGCAGCTCTTCCGAGCGGCTCAAGTACTTGAGCGCTCGCACTGCCTCATACGAGTTGTCGGAACCGTCGACGGCGAGTAAGAGTTTCATGGTTGCCTCATGGACATTCTGCCGGACAGATGGAGATGTAGTGGATCATGATCGCCAGGGCTAATCCCACTGCAACAAGCAACAACCATCCTTTCGCGAGTCATCAGTCGCTTCTCCTCGGTGAATATCGATGAATAGTAGAACAGCAAGTCCAATGCCGGTCATGAAAACAGCGGTCAGGGGTAAGTGGTGATGGGTAAGGAGTGAAGAGCAAAGACATTTTGTTGAGAGAACCCCTCACATCTCACCCTTCACCCCGTCACATCTTATGGTGCTTTCTGCTACAGCGGGCGGATAGCCACTGTGGCAGGGTTCCCCTTTTTTTGAAGGCCGAGCGCATGGCCGATAGATGACGGCAACAACGAGAACGGTAAATCCTTGGTTTCTCCAAGCTGTCAGCTGCCGTTCTCGGCTCTTGTGCAAGTGGCACCGGCCTTGCTGAACTGTTCCTTTAGCATTAGCATTTTGCTAGGAGGAGAGCGTATGGGGCAAGACGCTGGTTTGTTCAAGAAGATTCTGGTTCCCGTTGATTTTTCTCCCTGTTCGGACGAGGCGTTTCGGATCGCCTGTGACATGGCGCGCTTGTGCGGGGCTGGCATGACGGTGCTGCATGTGATTGATATGGGAACTCTGGAATCGTTCAATCGTCTAGGCCTGCTGGCTGTTCCATCCGATGCCGCCGCGCAACGGCGGCGATTGCGGCACCATGCACGGTTGAATGTGCGCCGGTTGCTGGAGTCAGCGGAGGCCAAGGGGGTAGCCCTCACGCGCGTAATCCTAGAGGGATCGCCGTTCGCCGAGATCGCCAAGACCGCACGGACGGGAAAAGTGGATTTGGTTGTGATGGGAAGTTACGGCGGACGGTCCGGGAGCGTGGACAAGATCTTCTTTGGCAGCACGGCGGAAAAGGTTGTCCGTACAGCAGGTTGTCCTGTGTTGACCGTGCCGCTGCCGGTGTCTGCTGTCCAGCGGAAGTCGACGGAAACGTAAGAAAGGGGGGAGACGATGTCTCTTCATGAACATCTTCGGTTATGGGTCGGATGCGTGATTATCGGTCTGACCGTTGGATTCCCCTTGGCCATGGGCTGGGAGGAGAGGGGAGTTACCTATGCACAATCCGAACAGGTGGTCGAAG
>JAOUEB010000453.1 GCA_029858925.1 Nitrospira sp. | reverse complement strand
ATTGGCATGCATCGAGACCAGAATCACACGCGTGGTCGGCGATTCCCTCACGATCCGGAACGTCGCATCGAGTCCGTTCAACCCCGGCATCGCAATATCCATCAGGACAAGATCGGGAGCGTCAGCGTGCACCGATTTGACGGCCTCCAACCCATCCCCCACATCCGCGACGACTTCGATACCATCGAATTTTTGCAGAAGCGCCCGCATGCCGGCCCTGACCAGCGCATGATCTTCCACGATCACAACCCGAAGGTGGTTCATGGGGCCATCACCTCAATGGTTCCACGCCGCTTGACCTGATCATGCTCGGTGAGCAGGAAACGAAGATGAAGTCTGGTGCCTTGCCCTGGTGTCGATGAGATCAGCAAAGCGCCGCCGGCCAGTCGCGCCCGCTCTTCCATGCCGAACAATCCCATGCTTTCCCCTCCCTGGGCGCGTTGCCGCGCCGACGCCACATCGAATCCAACACCGTTGTCTTGAATAACAAGCGTGACTTCCTGATCGTGCCGGCGCAACGTGAGATGGATGATCTTCGCGCTTGCGTACTTCGCGATGTTGGTCAGCGCCTCTTGCACGCTACGGAAACAGGCCACCTCGATGAGGGTCGGGATGCGTTCGGCCATTCCCTCAACGGAAAAATGGAGAATCCACCCATTACGCTCTGCCTGCCTGTTCGCATACCATCGAAGCGCCGACACGAGGCCTAAATCATCGAGGATGGACGGCCGTAAATCCAGCGCCAAGGTCCGCACTTGAGTCAACAGGCGGTCCACCAGCGCAAGACTGTCCATGAGAGAACCGGACCGTGCCTGTCCGACCTCACCGTGCTGGATGGCTTGAAGATCAATCTTCAGTGCGGTCAGCAACTGTCCGATTTCGTCGTGCAGATCGCGGGCGAGCCGGCTTCGCTCCTCTTCCTGTACTTGCATCAGCCGGCCGGAGAGCTCCCGCAGGGAGTAGTTGGCGCTACGCAATTCGGCAGTCCGCTCTCGAACCTTCAATTCCAGCGCTTCATGCGCCTGTTGCAGGAGCGTTTCCCCTCGCTTCCTCTCGCTGATATCGCGGATGACTTTCGAGACCCCCACAAACTGACCAGCCGCATCCTTGAGCGGCGATAATGTAACTGATACATCGATGCATCGGCCGTCCTTGGTCAACCGCACTGCATCATAGGTATGAACGTCATGCGCTCCCCGCACCGTGGCCAGCAGCCAGGCCATGTCCCGACGGAGATGGCCTGGAATAAGCGTCAAGATCGAACGGCCGATCATCTCGGTGGCGCTATACCCGAAGATACGCTCCGCACCGGCATTCCACGTGGTCACAAATCCGTCTGGTGTCACACTCAGAATAGCATCGCTGCTGCTCTCCACGATAGCACCCAGCCGCCTGGTGGCATCGTCAAGTTTTGCCCTTCTCCCACGCGCCACAAGCCCCGCCGTAATCCACAGGAGGACAACGCCCAGAATTCGATTGAAAATAGCGATGTCCTGGGGGATGCCCGGAAGAGACAGTGTGTGCCCCACTTGCAAGAGAACGGTCCCGATGGCCGCAACAATATACGGGGCAATCGGCCACTCAATCCAGAGGGCCAAGAACACGCTGAATACATCCCCAACGACCCAGACCGCATAACCCCACGGCATGAACACGTCGGCCAGAAAAGTCCCAGCCAGGATCAGCGGAATGAGCGCTCTGGAATAGTTGGTATTCATGCCAATTCACGCTCTAAACAACACGACCGTCTGTCATCCGACGACAATTTTGACCACGAGGTAACAGAAGGCTCAGTGTCGCATAGTTCTGCATGATACCCCAATACAAGGACTGGGTTCGAGAGTGAAGGAGACAGGTTATATACAAAAGTCTTAGCCCGCATTATTCATAACGGTTCGTCGCGAGAGCGGCGCGCGGAAGCGTGAGGTCCTGAGGCTTACTCGCGCGGTACATCGAGGGACCGAGGAGCGAGCCCGCCGGCCGCAGGCTTGTCGCAACAGCGGATCGGCTGCGTCTCGAGTCGCAGAGTCGGACGATTGCAGCAGAAGCGCTCATGAATAATGCGGGTTAGCTCTGTAACTGAGCCGTTTGGCGATTGACGACCCAAACTCCAGCCAGGATGAGA
>JAOUEB010000452.1 GCA_029858925.1 Nitrospira sp. | reverse complement strand
TATTTCGAATCCCGGCGTCGGAGGGAACCGGTTGGACCGTACGGGTGACATCCAACAAGTATCCGGCACTCGGGCCGATGGGCGGCTTGGAACGGCGCGAAGAAGGAGCGCTGTTTCGAGAAATGGATGGGGTCGGGACGCACGAAGTGATCATCGAAACACCGTCTCACGATCGCATCATGCCTTTGATGACGGATCAAGAGGTGGCCGATGTGTTGACCGCGTATCAGGCGCGCTTTCGGGCGTTGAGAAAAGATCCGCGGCTCAAGTACGTGATCATTTTCAAGAATCATGGCGAGGCGGCCGGGACGTCGCTGGTCCATCCGCACTCGCAACTGGTTGCGACGCCGGTGCCGCCCATGTTGCTCAGACGAAAGTACGAGGTCGCCGTCGCCCACTACGACGACACCGGGCGCTGCCTCTATTGCGACGTGGCGGACGGGGAACGGAAAGCGAAACGTCGGGTCGTCTTGGAGACCGATCGGTTCCTGGTCTTCCACCCCTTCGCGTCGCGGGCGCCGTTCGAGACCTGGATTATGCCCAACCGGCATCAACCGTCGTTCGCCCAGGTGAGCGCCGAGGATCTTTTGGCGTTGGCGCCGGTCCTGCGGAGGACGCTCCGGGCCCTGCACGACCGGTTGGGCAACCCGGATTTCAACTACATCCTCCACAGTGCGCCGATCGAGGACGAGAATAAGGACTACTATCTCTGGCATATTCAAATTATGCCGCGTGTGAGCACGATTGCCGGTTTTGAATTGGGTTCAGGCATCTATATCACGACGGCACTGCCTGAGGAATCGGCGGCTGCGATGCGCTGATCAGGACCCGGTGTCCGTGCGGAGCGCCTGAATCGAACGGACAAGGAGGCCGTGATGCTGCCGCAAGTGTCCGTCAGCCGCCGTTGCGGGGCCATGCTGGCCAACGTGCGGAATTACCGCATGCTGATCAGCGACGAGCTGTCCGAGGAGCTCTCTTCGCTCGCACATGATCTGCGGCAAGTTCGGATCTGTCATCTGAATTCCACGGCCTTCGGCGGCGGGGTGGCAGAACTCTTGTCGCGTTATGTGCCGATGCTGCAAGCACTGGGAATCCAAGCCGATTGGCGCTTGATTCACAGCCAACCTGAATTTTTCACGGTGACCAAGGCATTCCATAATGCGTTGCAGGGCGGCCACTATGCGTTGGGCCAAGTGGAGCAGCAACTTTATCTGGACGTGAACCAGCGAAGCGCGGAGGCCCTGGGTACGGACTACGACGTCTACATCGTCCACGATCCTCAGCCGGCGGCGCTCCGGCACTTCACCGGACCCCGAGGGGCGAAATGGATCTGGCGGTGCCACATCGACAGTTCCTCGCCGGACGAGCAGGTGAGCGGATTCTTGCGGCCGTATCTGGAGGAGTATGACGGGGTGGTCTTTACGATGCCGGAATTCCTCCTGCCCGGTCTCAGGGTGCAGCATGCCGCCTTCATCGCGCCGGCGATCGATCCGCTCGCCACGAAGAATATGGACCTCTCGCAGGACCTCTGCCGCCGCGCCATCTCGGACTCCGGCGTCGATCCCAGCAAGCCGTTGCTCGTGCAGGTGTCGCGATTCGATCCCTGGAAGGATCCTCTCGGCGTGATCCAGGCCTATCGCTTGGTCAAGAAAGAGATCCCCGACGTCCAACTCGCCTTGATCGGCGCGATGGCCGGCGACGATCCGCAGGGGTGGGAATTGCTCGATCGTGTGGAAGAAGAGGCGGCAGGAGACGCGGGTATGTTCGTCTTCACGAATTTGGCCGGGGTCGGCAGCATGGAGGTGAATGTGTTCCAGCGTGGATGCGACGTGGTGATTCAGAAGTCTCTCCGCGAAGGGTTCGGTTTGGTCGTGTCGGAGGCGTTCTGGAAGGAAAAGCCTGTGGTGGCGGGAAAGGCCGGCGGCATCCCGATGCAGTATCCGGAGGGCTTTGAAGCGAACCTGGTGGAGACGGTGGAGGCCTGCGCCGAACGGGTGATCGACTTGCTGCGCCAGCCGGGCCATCGAGGGGCCTTCGGGCGGGCAGGGCGCGAGCACGTCCGCCGGCATTTTCTGTTGCCTCGGTTGGTCCGCGATGAGTTGCGTTTGATCAAGCATCTCCTCGGCTGAT
>JAOUEB010000451.1 GCA_029858925.1 Nitrospira sp. | reverse complement strand
GGGGAGACCGGAAATGGATGGAGGCCCGATCGCGACAGAACCCGTTGACCGCTCCCCTGTCTATCTACGAAGTGCATCTGGGATCGTGGATGAGGGTCCCGGAGGAAGGGAATCGGTGGCTCACTTACCGGGAACTTGCCGATAAGCTCGTGCACTATGCGAAGCACATGGGCTACACCCATCTTGAGCTGATGCCCGTCACGGAACACCCGTTTGACGCCTCATGGGGCTACCAGGCCACCGGCTACTTTGCCGCCACCAGTCGTTTCGGCTCTCCGGAGGACTTCATGGCGTTCGTCGATACGGCCCACCAAGCGGGGATCGGCGTCATCATGGACTGGGCCCCTGCGCATTTCCCCGATGATGCGCATGGCTTGGCCTGGTTCGACGGCACACATCTGTACGACCATGAAGACCCCCGCCTCGGCTATCACCCCGAGTGGAAAAGCCGCATCTTCAACTACGGGCGTGTGGAGGTCACGAACTTCCTCTTGAACAGCGCCCTCTTCTGGTTGGAGAAGTACCACATCGACGGATTGCGCGTGGATGCCGTGGCTTCGATGTTGTATCTCGATTACGGGAGAAAATCAGGCGAATGGATTCCCAACCAGTTCGGCGGGAATGAAAATCTCGCGGCAGTCGCCTTTATCAAGGAACTCAACGTCCTCGTCCATCAGGAACATCCCGGCGCCATGACGATCGCGGAAGAGTCCACGGCCTGGCCTGGCGTGTCCAAGCCGACCTATACAGGAGGGCTTGGCTTCACCTTCAAGTGGAACATGGGCTGGATGCACGACATCTTGGACTATTTCGCAAACGATCCCGTGCACCGCAAGTTCCATCACAATCAGATCACATTCGGACTGCTCTACGCATTCAATGAAAACTTCGTCCTCGTGCTCTCGCACGATGAAGTCGTCCACGGGAAAAAGTCCCTGATCGATAAGATGCCGGGAGATCCCTGGCAACGCTTCGCCAACCTCCGTGCGCTGTACGGCTTCATGTACGGACACCCCGGCAAGAAGATGCTCTTCATGGGAGGAGAGTTCGGGCAATGGTGGGAGTGGAACCACGACGACAGCCTGCAGTGGCACCTCTGCCAGAATGAGCCGCACGCCGGCCTGCAACGGTACGTCCACGATCTCAACTGGCTCTACCGCAACGAGCCGGCGCTGCACGAGGTCGATTTCGACTGGACGGGATTCCAGTGGATCGATATCAACGACGCCGAACATTCCGTGATCGCGTTTCTCCGTAAAGCCCACGACCAGCAGGACCACGTCGTCGGCATCTGCAACTTCACGCCGGTGCCCCGCTACGGATACCGGATCGGGGTGCCTTCACTGAGCTTTTACCGCGAGCTGCTCAACAGCGACGCCGAGACCTATGGGGGAAGCAATATAGGCAACGGAGGAGGGGTCATGGCCGAGCCGATTGTCTCTCACGGATTTCCGAACTCGATCGTTCTCACCTTGCCTCCTCTGTCGCTGCTGTTTCTCAAGGCGTGATGACGGACCGCCTCCGTCATTCTCCGACCCGGCTCGGGACGGGAGTCGTGCGGTCGGATGGCGTCGCGTGCGGATGCCACCGCAAACCCAAATCGAGGATGCGCTGCAGCAGGGCGGGATAGGGAAAACCGGCCTCCTGGGCGGAATTGGAAAAATCCTCGGCCTTGGCGATCTGGGGATTCGGATTCGCCTCCAATACATAAAACTGGCCGGCGGAGTCGAGCCGAAAATCGATTCTGGCATACCCATTGAGTCCCAGGCTGCCGTAGACTCGTTTGGCCATATCGTGAAGAACCTGCCGCTGTGATTCCGTCAGATCGGCCGCGGCTCTGGAGCGGACGCCGTACTTCTTCTGGTACGAGCGGCTCCATTTCACCCTCGCCGTGGCAATTTTTCGATCTTCGTCCGGCAGTCGGCTCATGTCGAGTTCCCAGACAGGGAACACCTGCAGGCGGCGATTCCCCATCACGCCGACGTAGAGTTCCCGCCCTTCGACATAGCGCTCCACCAATGCCCCGGTGCCGACGCTTTGATGGATGAACCTGACCCTGTCTTGCAGCTTGCCGTCATCGTCCACGATGGAGGCCTGCGAGATGCCCAGCGAGGCCTCTTCAGAAACGGAC
>JAOUEB010000450.1 GCA_029858925.1 Nitrospira sp. | reverse complement strand
ACAGTAAGCAGCCAGACCGCACTCTCCATGGCACCGGAGGGCCGGGGTACTTTCTTTCGCCCGAACCGAACGACCGCCCGCACAAACGCGGCGCCGTCTCCATGGCCAAGATGCCGCGCGAGAGCAATAGCACCCGCGACTTCAACGACAACGGCTCGCAGTTTTTTATCTGCGTGGGAGACAACAGCGGCCTGGATCGTCGCTACACGGTGTTCGGAGAAGTTGTTCGTGGTATCGACGTCCTCGATAAAATCGTGGCAACCGCCCGCGACCAGGCGGACAATCCGCTGGAGCCGATCCCGATGACGGTACGGGTCAAGGAATAGGGAAGAGTTGACCGTGCCTGGCTGGTGGCGGATGAGTGGGGGGTGTCTGTGCCACATACTAAGGCCGATTTTGAACGCCTGGACTGTGAATAGGCATGGAGAACCGGATTATTCCAAATCCTGCCTGGACTCTGCTATACTTCGCAGATTTTTCTGGCAGATAGTGTGCTGATCGTTCCCTGTGCGATTGGCATCAATGTGCGCTCAGGAAAAGTGGATAAAGGACGGATATGGAACGTCGCGCTGCGTCGCATACTGAAGAAGAGGAAATGAACCAACGCCGCAAGCTGCTGAATGCAGCCAGGCGAGGGGATATGAAAGCCGTCGGTAAATTGTTCGAGCTGTACCAAGTGCGTGTGCTCAATGGAGAGCAGCTTGCGAAGGTGAATCGAAACGCAGTCTACGTGATGCCGGTGGCTCCGGCGAAGGGCGGAAAGTCTGGAGGCAAGGGAAAGGCTGTGGTCAAGGGACCGGTCAAAGGAGCCAAGCAGGCACCGGCACAACCGCCGAAAGTGGAACCCGCTGAGCCAGTAAAAGCCGCGGCAAAAAAGTCAGCTGCCAAGCCGGCCAAAGCTGCTATAGACAAGAAACCAAAACCCAAGCACAAATAGTGGTGTTCTTCCCGCTGTTCCCCAGCTACTGCACCACGACCCTGAGTCCCCCTCCGGCCAGTTTTGCCGCGACTTCCTCCACCTGCTCCAGTGCACCCTTGTAGACCACGGCCTCTCCTTCATGATCGATGCGATAGGCCAGCTCGAAGGCTTTTGCCGAAGTCATGCCTGGAATGAACCGACAGAACAAGTCGATAACTTGTTGATAGGTGTGACAATCGCAATTGAAGACGACCACGCGGGACTCGAATCCTGTACCGGCGCCGGTTTGAACGGTTTCAGTCGTCTTCGGGACTGTGAGAGGCGTCGAGGGAGTAGGCATGGAGCAAAATTTTAGCAGATCTGCGCGCGATGGTTAAGACGCGCCTTGTTCGACCGACCTATTCTCAATCGGGACGCCTGTTCGTTCCGCGAGCCGGGCAAGCAATGTGAAATGGGCGTGTGAGTCGGTTGCCGCGGCAAGCTGTCTTGTTGTGGCCAGTTGTATTGTATACACCAGTGAGGCCGATGTTTTCAGCAGGGCCAGTCCGTAGTCGAAGAGGTCGGCTTCTCTCCCGATGGGCCGCCGCCGACTGAGTTCACGGATACTTGCTACGGTAAAGGGAGTCGTTTCGAATGAGACATCCTTCAATCGAGCTATCAAGGGTGGCTCGTCATTGCCGTCTTTGTCACGCCCTGTGATGTCTGCGCCAGCGAACAGGCCTCGTTGGAATCGGCGTTTCTCCATCAGCGCTCCATGAAAGAGAGCTCGCCAGGTCGGATCGGTGAGATCACGATCCACGGCGGCGCTGGTGTCCGGATTGAGCGAGCCGCTGACATTATAGCCCTGGACTAGTCGCCCGTTTGTCAGGAGATCGGGAAAGGAGTCTCCCATGCGTTCGGGGAAGGCGGTCGTCCCGCAGAACGGACTAACTTGTATGGCCATATAGTCCCGGAAATGCACCTGTGCATATCGCTCCAGCAGCCACTGCAAGGTGCGCTCGTGGCATAGATGAAAGGGATAAAATAAGACGCCGGTTCGTGACATGAGAGTTATCGACAAATGCTAGTGCCCATGCTAGGTTTCCTCTGTGCGACGACTGTTTACTTCCTGGCTCGATGTGCTGCTGATCTTCGTCCCTGTGACGGGGGCCCTTGGTCTTCTGAAGGCTGACCCGCTCCTTATCTTTATCACATCGTCGCTGGCCATTATTCCC
>JAOUEB010000449.1 GCA_029858925.1 Nitrospira sp. | reverse complement strand
CATTCCATCGCGCGTTCGAATACGTTCATGGCCTAGTGCGCCGGTTGAGCACCACCTAACCACAGGGCTACACTTCCGCTCCCTGTACGTCTTACTTGCTCGCCGCCGGCGTAAACCCCTCGAACGACTGGAGATACGTTTCAACCATGACTCGCGCCAACTGATCCCCGCCCAGCGGGCAGGTTCTCTCTTCGATCTTGCGAACCAACCCCGTCGGAACGGCGCTGCTGGTCCAGAGCTTGATGACAAGGCGGCAATTTTTGAAGGTCGGCCACACCGACGCGTCATACTCATACGTAGCGGACTCCCACTGCGTCGCAATCCGCGCGCCATTGAGCTCGATCGTGTCTGCGCCGGTTTCAATTGGTCGGGGGTTTGGCTGAACACCCATCGCAAGATTGCCGGCTTGATGGAAGATAGTCAGCAGTTGGGCAGAACGGGATTGATTCGCCGACGGGCCGACATTGGAATCATACTGAGCGGCGATAGTTTCTTCCCATTCATTCGGAGGCATAGGTCTCCCATACCGATCAGTGGGAGCTTGGCTGAACCACAGCCTGACGCCCTCAGCGTTGATGCCCCGCAACTGATAGGCATTGAGAGAAGTGATCGGACCGGCCACGAATTTGTTCGGGCCGGCCAGGTTCCAGTATCGAGCGGCGTACACAACCTTCGCACCAGGTCTGAAGTTCTTCCAGGCCAGATATTCAGGACGGTCGACGAGCGCCCCGGCAGGCTTGGCCGCGACCTTGGCTGTCGCCGTCGCACAGCATTCGTCGGCTGCCAAAGCCCTGTGAGAAGCAACACAAATAAGAAGCACTGAGAGAACGCATCCACCCAGCAAAGCGATAACTATCTGACGCATACTATGTCTCCCACATCAGAATGAGATCAGCCCATGTCTCGAAGGGTATGCCCGGGGTTCCGATCGCGCGCAATGGACTTCATCAGCTGATCGCCGAACAGCACGACTGTTCGGTCACGCTGATCCTTGACGATCATCGAGGCTGACGGCGGCTTGAATGTCGCGGGATCGCCATCCAGCCAGGCGCTGCACGTGAAGGGCAACTGATCGAGTATTGCCTCGACACGGTATTCGTGCCGCAGCCGATATTGCAGCACGTCGAATTGGAGCCGCCCGACCGCCGCAACCAGCGGCTCTTGATCGTTCAGGGTCCGCATGATCTGAACGGTTCCCTCTTGCGCCATCTGCCACATGCCTTTGTCGAAGGGCTTGCGTTTGCCGACGTCGCTAGGGCGAATACGCGCGAAAATTTCAGGTTGGAACTGCGGCAAGGGTTTGAAATTGAATCCTCCGGTCACTGAAATGGTATCGCCGATGGCGAACAGCCCAGGATTGATGATGCCGATGATGTCGCCGGGAAAGGCCTCTTCCACCGTACTCCGTTCCTGCGCCACGAGACTATGCGGCCGTGAGAGCCGCACTTCCCGGCCAAGGCGATGGTGTTTGACCATCATGTCCCGCTCGAAACGACCGGAGCAGACCCGCAGAAATGCGGTGCTGTCGCGGTGCTTTGGATTCATATTGGCCTGGAGCTTGAAGACATACGCGCTGAACGGCCGTTCGATCGGATCGATCAAGAGTTCGGTTCCGTCATCGGCGTCGGCCGGCCTTGCGCTGGGAGAGGGCGCCAGCCTCACAAAGGCATCCAAGAAACTCTCAATGCCGAAATTCGTCAGGGCCGACGCAAAAAACACCGGTGTCACTTCTCCTTGGAGAAACTGTTCGCGGTCGAACGGGTTCCCGGCGATCTCCAGCAACTCCAAATCGTGCTGTACCTGTTCCAACACCTCCTGCGAGACCCTGCCGCTCTGCGCAAGGTTCGCCAATGCCATGGTATCAACATCCACCTTGCTCGCCCCGCCATGGGCGGTCCGGCTAAACAGCGCCACACGGCTATCATCCCGATTCACGATCCCGACGAACTCACTCCCCGATCCGATCGGCCAATTAACCGGGCTGGCATGGATGTTCAAAGCCTGTTCCACCTCCGTCATCAAATCGAGCGGAGGACGTCCGGGCAAATCCATCTTGTTGATCAGGGTCAGGACCGGAATGCGCCGCAGGCGGCAGACGGCAAAGAGCTTGCGTGTTTGCGCCTCGACCCCCTTGGCG
>JAOUEB010000036.1 GCA_029858925.1 Nitrospira sp. | reverse complement strand
AACGCAAGCCAACTCCTTGAGGAGATCAGCGCTGCAACGAAAGAGGGCACCGGGCCTGGTGAAGACAGTCTGCTGCCGTTGCTGGGAGGATTGGGCATCTCAATCAAACCAGTCTGCAGGGAAACTGCGGAGCACGCGTGCTACGATGGGCTAATGATGGCTTCCCCGTCCGGCTTGCCGCCGTCGATCAACACGCGCCGCCCATCGACCCGCAACCGCCCCTCGGCAAAGAGTTGCACGGCCCTCGGATAGATCTTATGCTCCTGTCCGAGAATGCGCGAGGCCAGCGATTCCGGCGTATCGCCGTCAAGAATGGGCACGGCTGCTTGCAGAATGATCGGCCCTTCGTCCACTCCTTCCGTGACGAAATGCACCGTGCAGCCGGCCAGTTTGCAACCCCAATCAAGGGCTTTCTTCTGCACCTCCAAGCCAGGAAACGACGGCAGCAACGATGGGTGAATGTTCATCATCCGGTTGGCATAGGCATTGACGAGCACCGCCGTGACAATCTTCATATAGCCCGCAAGCAGCACCAACTCAACATTGTGTTGCTCAAGCACCTCCAAGAGCGCGCGATCATAGGCTTCACGGCTGTCCGGACGTCCGGCAAACGGCTTGGGATCGACGAACAGATCCTTGAGCCCATGCTTCCGAGCCCGCTCCAGCGCCACCGCATCCTTCTTGTTACTGATGACGGCTGCGATTGTCGCATGGACCTGCCCCGCCTCGATCGCATCGATCACGGCTTGCAGATTCGATCCTCGGCCGGAAGCCAGCACCGCCACGCGCAGTGGAATCATCCGCTTAGTCGACATACTCCACTGCCGGCTCCTGTCCAGTTGATGACGCCATTTCGCCGATCTGCCAGCCTTGGTCGCCCAGTGCCGCGGCTGCGGCGAGCACCGCGGGCACCGACTCGGACGGGGCCACGAGGATCAAGCCAATTCCCATATTGAACACCCGATACATTTCTTCACGATCCACCTGCCCCAAGCGGCTGATGACTTGAAAAATAGGCGGCGCCAGCCAAGCCTTACGGCTGATCCTTGCCCGCACCGCTTCCGGAAACACTCGCGGCAGATTCTCCGTAATGCCTCCGCCAGTAATATGCGCCATACCTTTGATCGGAAAGTCTCGGAGAAGGGAAAGAATCTGTTTCGCGTAAATTCTGGTCGGTGTCAGCAACACCTCGCCGAGCGGGCGATCGAGCTCGGGCAATCGGCTCGCGACCGTCAGCTTCGCCTGGTCGAACAACACGCGCCGCGCCAGCGAATAGCCGTTACTATGCAGTCCCGTAGACGCCAACCCGATGATGGCGTCGCCCGGCCTGATCGTCTTGCCATCGACGATTTTGGATTTCTCGACTACCCCGACGGAAAAACCAGCCAGATCGTATTCGCCGTCCGCATACATCGACGGCATCTCCGCCGTCTCCCCGCCGATCAGCGCGCACCCAGCTTGACGGCAGCCTTCGGCGATTCCCTTGACAACTTCCTGCGCTTTCGGCACCGCCAACTTGCCCGTAGCGAAGTAGTCGAGGAAAAAAAGCGGTTCCGCTCCGCTCACGGCGATATCGTTGACGCACATGGCGACAAGATCGATGCCGACCGTATCGTGCCGATCCATCATGAACGCGATCTTCAGCTTGGTCCCGACCCCATCGGTTCCGGACACCAGCACCGGCTCTTTGTATTGATCGGCCCGCAAGCCGAACAGCCCGCCGAATCCGCCCAGGTCGGTCAGCACTTCGGGACGGAAGGTCGACCGAACCAGTGGCTTGATGCGGTCGACAAACTCGTCTCCCGCATCGATATCAACACCGGCTTCGCGATATGTCGTCATAGCAACGCAAGACCAGGAAGGTTAGGTTACGGCCAAGGTCGATCCGAGAGGATGTTTCCTCAGCCTATCTTCGGTGGCGCATCTTAACGGAGGGTCTTCAGGAGGTCAACGCATGGAAACTGCTGCGACCAACAGAAGACTTTACCGATACGCCGGAGAGGGTGTGCGTACACCGTACGATCGATATGTCATGTCGGAACGATTCGAGCCTTTTCAACAACGGCATCCCAACTGCCTCTATCAAACACTTTGAGCCCCGCACCTTAACTTCCGTTTTTTCTTATCACACCGTCCACTTTCCCTATACTGACCTTGTCTCATCTCTGATCGCCTTTTGCCGATAAACAACCAGCGCAGGAGCGTACCGGTGGGCATCCTGATTGTCGACGACTCCCCGATCAGCGACTGCTGCTCTATCACATTCTCAAGAACGCCGGCTACCGCGATCTCCTCACCGCTGCCTCAGCCCATGACGCTTTTCTCAAGTTAGACCTCGATCATGCCGGCGCCAACAGCGCCAAGATCGATCTCATTCTGATGGATATCAAGATGCCCAATACGGACGGAGTCGAAACCTGCCGCCGCATCAAAGCCGTCGAGGCGTTCCAATCGATTCCCATCATCGTCGTGACGGCGCGAAATCAGAAGGAGTTCCTGCAAGCGGCGTTTGCCGCAGGCGTGGAAGACTACATCAGAAAACCAGTGGAGCAGGTAGAGTTACTCACGCGAATCAAGTCGTCGTTGCAGCTCAAACAGGAGACGGAAACGAGAAAGAGCTGGGAAATGGAATTGACAAAGACCATCGCCGAACTTGATCGCGCCTTGAACGACATCGCGACGCTGCAACAGTTGATCCCTGTGTGTCCTTGCTGTATGCAGCCACCATCCACGCGCATATCAGAATCTGCGCTGAGCAGCTATATACAAACCCATCTCGACGCTAAATTCAAGGATGCCGTCTGCTCTCGTTGCACCGGTCTGTGACATCCTCAATCCCCTTCACCTAACCCTCCGGCCGCATCTCCACATCCAGCAACTTGATTTTCCGGTGCAGATGACTCCGTTCGATCTTCAGATCTTCGGCGGTGCGCGAGATATTCCAATGGTGCTCACGAAGCTTGCGACCGATAAATTCTTTTTCAAACGCGTTCCGCGCGTCTTTCAGCGAATCGTACGCTTTGGTGAAGAGCGGGCTTGAGGCCTGGCCCGCCGCAGCCGAAATGGCAAGGGAACCGGCAGCCCGCCCCTGGATGGACATGGCCGCTTGCGATGCGTCAATGACGAGCCCCGGCACCATGATCATCAGCCGCTCGATCAGGTTTCGCAGTTCGCGGATGTTGCCGGGCCACTCGTATTGCTGCAACACGGTCATCGCCTCCGGTGACACCTCTTTCATCCGCAGTCCCTGCTCTTCGGCGTGGATTTTCAGAAAGTGCCGAACCAGCGCCGGGACATCGTCCCGCCGCTCGCGCAACGGAGGCACGACGATCGGCACGACGTTGAGACGGTAGTACAAGTCTTCCCGGAAATGCCCTTTCTGAATTTCTTTTTCCAGATCTTTGTTCGAAGCGGCCAGCACCCGCACATCGACCTTCATCAATTTGGTGCCGCCGACCCTTGTGAACTGTTGTTCTTGCAAGGCCCGTAGAACCTTCGCCTGCGTATTGAAACTCATATCGCCGATTTCATCGAGAAACAATGTCCCGCCGTCGGCCTGTTCGAATTGCCCACGTTTCATTGAGGTGGCCCCGGTAAACGATCCCTTCTCGTGGCCGAACAGTTCGCTCTCGATCAACGTTTCAGGAATCGCCGCGCAGTTGACGGCGACGAACGGATGGTCGGCCCTGGCGCTGTGCATGTGGATGGCGCGCGCGACCAGCTCCTTGCCCGTTCCGTTTTCTCCGCCGATCAGCACCCGGCTGTTGGTCGGACCGGCGGTTTCGATCAATTGCCGCAGCTGTTGCATCGCCGGCGACTGTCCGACCAGCTCGAATTTCTGTTGGACCTTGGTCCGCAGAACCCGATTCTCCTGTTCCAATCGATACTGTTCCAACGCGTGCTTGACGCGCAGCGTGACGTTCTCCAACGACAGCGGCTTCTCGATATAGTCGTAGGCCCCCAGCTTCACGGCCTTCACCGCCGTTTCGATGGACCCATGGCCGGACATCATCACGACTTGCGTCGCCGGCGCAAATTCCTTCACGCGCCGAAGCGTCTCCAATCCATCCATCTCCGGCATCCAGATGTCGAGCATCATGAGATTGGGCGGATCGCTGCCACAGATCTTCAACGCTTCAACTCCACCGGCTGCCGTCGCCACCTCGTACCCTTCGTCTTCGAGAATGCTTCGCAACGAGGTGCGAATCGCCTCTTCGTCGTCCACAATGAGAATCGATGCCGACATAACTCCCCTCTCCTTACCCCTTACCGTTCACCGTTCCGCGCTACACCGGCAAATCGAACGTAAAGGCTGCCCCCTTCGGATGATTGCTTCCAGCCTGAATCTGGCCTTCGTGGTCGGTGATGATCCGGCGCACGATCGCAAGCCCCAATCCGGTTCCGGTTTTTTTCCTGGTAAAGTAGGGCACGAACAGCCGCTCCTGATCTTCGGGCGTGATGCCGGGCCCTTCGTCCGCCACCGTCACCACCGCCCGTTTCCGCTTCGTATCGTACTTCGTGCTCACCCACAGCCGGCCTTTTTGATTCATCGCCTGAATGGCGTTGTCGAACAAGTTGACGAACACGCGCTTCAACTGCTCTCGATCGAAATTGATGGGCGGCAGGTCTTGATCCAGGTCCAGGATCAGATCGATATCCTTCTGCGCCTCCCGGTACAATGCCGCCACATCCCGCAGCACATCATGGAGCGGCTGGCGCGTCATCTGCGGAGCGGGCAGCCGCGCGAATTTCGCAAACTCGTCCAGCATCTGCTTGAGACTGCCGACCTCGTTGATGATCACGTTCGTCGCCTCGTCGAAGACCCGATCGAGGTCCGGCGATTTCTCGAAAAACTTCTTCCGCAGCCGCTGGGCCGACAATTGAATAGGCGTCAGCGGATTTTTGATTTCATGCGCGACACGCCGGGCGACCTCCTGCCAGGCTGCGACTTTCTGAGCCTTGATCAGCTCCGTCAAATCTTCGAACACCAGCACGAACCCCAAGTCTTTGTTCGACTCATCCCGCATGCGCGACCCGTTCAAGCCGATCGTGATGAGTTTTCCCTGGACGTCCAACTGTCCTTCCAATGCCAGGTCATCGCGGTCGTCGGCCGACATGCGGTCATACACCGTCTGAAACAAGTCGAGGCCGAACTCCTTGAATACCTCATTGGCCGGACGCCCCCGAAGCCGATCGCCGGCCAGCCCCAGAATACGCTCGCCCGACGGATTGAACGTCGTAATCGTGCCGCTCCGATCGATCGACAGCAGTCCGGCGGCGATCGTGGCCACGACCGTTTCGATGTACGCCCGACGGCGATCGAGTTCGGCATTCGTGTTCCAGAGCGTCAGATTCGTTTCTTCAAGCTTGGACTTGCTGCTCTGTAAATCCAGCGTCATCCGATTGAAGGAGTCGATCAAGGTGCCGATTTCATCGGTCGCCTTCGCGTCGATCTGGACGGTGAGATCCCCCTGCGCGACGGCTTCCGTCGCCTCCGCCAATCGTTGAATGGGAACAGTAATGCCGCGCGCCACGTAGAATCCAAACCACGTGGCGCTGAAGAGAATCATCACGGTCACGACGGCGACGAAGAGATAGGCGCCGGCCTTGATCGGATTTTTCATCGCCTTGATCTGCGTATATTCCTGATACTGACGCGTGATCCCTTCCATTTTCGTCAGCAACGACTCCGGCACATAGGTTTCCACCACCACCACGCCGGCCAACTCGCCGCTGTGACTGCCGGAGGCCACCGGCATGCCGGCCCGCACCAGCCGGCCCGACTGCGCTTCCTGCACGGAGGTGAACTCCTGCTTCCCGTTGATGACTTGGAGGACGAGCTGGCCGATCGGCATATCCAACGCACCGGCCGGCACGTTCGCATCGAGCGCCTTCGTCAGCGTTTCCATCTTGCTCGAAAACACTTCAATCCCAGCGACTCCGTACTCCATACGCTTCCGAGCCATTGCGGCAATCAGCAAATCGCGCTGTTCCGGAATCAGCATGTCCTCGCGAAACAGTTCCTGCCCGATGGCCCGCGCGCTGTTCACCGCCAGCGTGATGTGTCCCGCGTGCTGCAAACGCGCGACCTCATACGAGTCCTTCATTACGTTTTCAATCTGTTCGCTGAACCACACATCGACGGCTTTGTTGAGCACTCCGCTCGCAACCACGGCAAGCAGCACGGTCGGGATCAATGAAAACCCGATGAACGCGGCAATGAGCTTGGTGCGAAATCCTGCGCCGACAAGCCGGTGCCGGCGCTCGAAATAGGCCTTGATCAGATTCCGCGACAACAACAACGTCAGAACGACAAGTCCGATCAAGTCGAGATTGAGCAGCAGCAGCACGATGGCATAGCTGGTCGTGGGCAAGAGCGACCCCTTTTCCTGGCCGCCCGGCACGACGATCTGGGAGTAATACAACGTCAGCGCCAAACAGGGGATCAAGAGGATGAGCACGATCCAGACGGGACGGAGATGGAGTTTTTTGCGCTCAGGTTCCTGGGGCCGGTCACTCCCGGAAACACGCGGTTTGCCGCCGATGGGAATCCGCTGAGAATCGCTGAACCTTGCGGAAGCGATTCCAAGCCCGCGTTTGGAAGGATCAGACCCAGGCATTCGCAGCCTTTCTGCGTATTTGTCCGGAAACAGTAATGCCATCCACTATAGCGGACTTATGAGGCAGTCTCAAAGTCCGGCGACAGATTTCACCATTCCGTACAATGACCACGAAATGAAAATCGGCAGGCGGGATACGGACAGGCTACTTCGGCGATGCCAACGTGACATACTTCATGCGCAGCGCATAGAGCATGTCGCGCAAGACCGTCTGCTCTTCCGAGGTCAGATTACCCTTGGTCTTGTCTTCCAGGAGAGACAGCAGATCGATGATTTCCTTGGCCTGAGGCAAGTTGACGGGCATCGGTTGCTGTTGAGGGTCCAGCCGCTCGCCCATCAACATCAGCGACGACGAGCCCAACGAGATCACGAAAGACGAGAACGTGACCGGAAGCGACGGAGCCTCATGGGTTGAAGCATCCTGTGGTGGAGTGGCTTCCTGAGCCGGAGAAAGCACAGGCTGTTTTTTATCAGGAGCGGACACCGGAGGAACATCCGACCCGCCGCTTGCGCGCCGATCCCGAACAACGAACCCTTGTTCTTGGTCTGCCATCAGCCCCTCCTCGAAAACCAGCCTACTGTGGCCGGTACCCTATCATAGGGGATTTCGGCCCGCAAGACGCCGACGGTCACGGCCATAGGACTGCCCCGTTTCGCCGCCTCGCCCGCCACAGCCTCGCAGGCGGGCGCGTGGAGTTTGTTGCAGTCTGAAGCTGTAAAAGATGCTTGCTGGCACTTCGATCTTCTCCTCTGTGCTCTCACTTTCCCCGTCACGCCTCTTGCACGGCGAGCACCTCTGCAATCTCGCGAAGGTCCGCCTCCACCGCCATCTCTCGAGGCGATTCGCAGTTATCGATTCGCGTCCGGAGGCATGGGTCCGCACCGGCCTGCAGGAGAAGCTCGACCGCTCCGAGATTGCGCTCACTCACAGCCATGTGCAGCGGCGTGTAGTCGTTGATACCGCGTTGATTGGGATCGGATTTGAAGGCAAGCAACAATTTCAGGATCTCCAGCACGTCCGGTCGTCCAGATGATCCCGGCTGCGGCCGACTGCAAGACAATGCCGCGATCAAGGGCGGAAATCCGGCATGATCGGCAGGATTGGGATCGGCGCCGGCCTCCAGCAACGTACGGATGAACGGCAGCGGGCTGTGGTAAATCGCATATTCGAGGCACGAGCCGATGGTCAGCGGCATCGGCCCATTCGGCACGCTGGCCGGATCATCGACTGCATCCCGCAATGCGGCAAGATCACCCGCGCGAAAAGCGGCGTCGATCTTCTTGAACTTCTCGTATTCTGCGCATCGCTCAGCGTCTGACTTCATCTTGTCGCCAATTGCTTACAGTTTGGGGGTCAATTCCGCGGACACCTCCAGCATGCCGCGTTCCACGGCAAGATCGTAGGCTGTCTTGCCGGCGAATCCGGGAGCCCCGTGTCCCTGCAATGAGAGATCAGCCCCAGCGTTCACAAGCAGACGCGCAACTTCCGCATGTCCGGCAACGATGGCTAGCATCAACGCGCTCAGCCCAAACTTGGCCGTGATGTTCAGGTTGGCCAGATGGGCGATGAGGGTTGCGACGACCTCGCGATGACCGGCATGCGCGGCCAGCATGAGGGCCGTCTGTCCGTAACGATCGCGAGCATCGACATCTGTTCCTTGTCCAAGAAGATCACGGACGATCCGCGCGTCACCGCGCTTGACCGCATCCTCCCAGGCGGCATCCATCAATCACAAACTCCCTTTTTCTTGTTTCCGTCTCGCAAGCCGCCGGCCGACGCAGTCGTAGTGACGCATGAGCCTGCCTGGCCAGAACCGTCCAAGCACTGACACTGGAGTCACTGTCACGGGATGACAATCTCGACATAACTGCTTGGTGCGGCGGAATCAACGGCCTTTGCCACACGTTCCACCGCTCGTTCGATGCGCGGCCAACTGGTTGTCGTCAGCACAACAATTGCGATTTTGCGACTCGAGAGGTTCTGTTGATAACGGAGATTCTGGTCTGTCGTGACCAAGACGGAAAAGCCACTCTCTTCGGATTTCTGGAGCAGTTCGCCGTTTTTTAGATTGCTCCAACCAAGCTCAAAGATTGTTGTGACCTGATGGGCGACAAGGTACTTGCGAAGGGGGACTGGAGTACCCTGGTCGAAAAGAACGCGCACTTAT
>JAOUEB010000035.1 GCA_029858925.1 Nitrospira sp. | reverse complement strand
TAGCCTGACCGAGGTCTACCGTCTGTTGCACGATCCCTTAATTGCCTATCTCTCTGAAAGGGATCCTCGCCCGGAGTCGATGAAGCCGGCCGACTATCAACGGACAATTGCCGCGCGCGCGTTCGATGCCACGCGGTACCTGCTCCCGCTTGCGGCCAAGACGAACGTGGGCCAGGTCGTGAGCATCCGGACGTTGGAAAAGCAGATCACTCGCTTGCTGTCGTCGCAATTGCCGGAACTGCGCGCCATCGGCGATGATTTGAAAGAGGCCTGCCGGCGCCCTCCTGTCAATCTCTGGGGCGAGCTGAATGGGCAAACCGCCGGGGTGAACGAGCCCTTGGCGCCGACACTTGCCCGCCACGCGAAGGCGAATCCCTATCAAGCGGCGGTCTATTCGGATTTGGCGCGTCACGCGAAGGAGGTCTTTCGCGGGACAAATCTCGATCAGCCAGATCGCTGGGGCGCTGTCGAGTCGGTCGAACTGATCGACCCGCACGATCCGCTGGACGAAGTCGTCACGACGCTGCTCTATCGTGTCGCACAGGCGCCGTACCGGAGAATTCTCGAAGTCGTCAAAGATTGGTCCGAACAACAGAAGCAGGACACGATCGAGGTGGCGACGCATCAGCGCGGCCCGTACGACGAACTGATCAAAGAGTTTCGTAGCGGCTACGCGTTCAATTTCGACATCCTGATGGACATCGGCGCATGGAGAGATATGCACCGTCACCGGCGATGCCAGCAGGTGCAGCAGAATTTCACGACGATTCACGGCTACGACGTGCCGCCGCCGTTCGTCGAAGCGGGATTGGATCGGGAGTACCGGCAGGCGATGGACGCCGTGCGCAACGACATCGAACTGCTCAGAAAAAAGGACCAGGAAGCCTCGCTCTACGCGATCCCGTTCGGTTTCAAGGTACGCTGCCTGTTCAAGATGGATTATGCCGAGGCGGAGTATATCGCCAAGCTGCGTTCCGGCGTGAAGGGCCATTGGTCGTACCGCGCTGTTGCGTGGCAGATGAAGCAGAAGCTTGCCGCGCGCTATCCTGTTCTTGGGAACGGCATCCAGGCCACGCCCCCCGATGTCGAAGACGCTTTGACTCGGTAGAAGTCTCAGACCACACATGAGCAGCCATCCGCAACAATGCGAAGCAGCAATTCTGGCTGGAGCGTGGGATACGCTCTTTGCCGAGGCCTCGGCCTGGGTCGCAGAACATACGGGCGCCGGACCTGCGGACCCGCGGGCGTGCTTTTCACAGAATGTTGTCTATCTCCTGCGCGGTCAGTTTTCCGATGCCTGGAAAGCACATGCATCGTGCCTGGAGGCTGAAAACGATATCGCCGCCGTCAAAGCCTGGGTCGATGACATCCGCGCGCGGCACAATGATAACGGTCAGGCACATTTAGTCACCGGCCTCTTGCTGGCTCAGTCCGGTCAATCGGAACAGTCGGTGCCGTGCTACAAGGACGCGGCCAGGCTGAGTCCACAATCCGCTTATCCGCACTACTTCCTGGCGCAGATTCACGAGCGGGCGAGTCATCTCGAAATGGCGATCAAGGAGTACAAGGAAGCGGTGCGCCTCGATCCGGCCTATGGGCCGGCCAGAACCAATCTTGGAGTGGCCTATCAGGAACAGGGCCGGTTGGAGATGGCGATCAAGGAGTACCGGGAGGTCATCAAGTTACATCCGAACGACCCGGTCGCCCATGCCAATCTTGGATGTGCCTTGGCCGAGCAAGGCAAGCTGGAACCGGCACTGCAGTCGTACAAGGACGCGCTCAAGCTGAATCCGAAGGACGCGGAAGTCCACTTTGCTTTGGGCGGCCTGCACGAAACGAGGGGGCGCCTAGACCTGGCGGAGAAGTCCTATCGCGATGCGCTGGGAGCCAATGGCGAATTCGGCGCCGCCTACTCGTCGCTAGGGTGGCTCAGCCTGAGAAAACAACGGTTGCAAGACGCGCAAGAACTGTTCAGTCGGGCTTTGAAGTGCAACGAAGAAGACCCCAGCGCCTATCATGGCATTGCCGAACTGTATGCGATTCGCGGCAAACGCCAGAGCGCGATGGAAAACTACACCAAGGCGCTGAACTACTATCGCGACCCTGAAAAAAGGAACCAGATCATGAATCAGTTATTCCAGGAAGGCCAGGTGGGGGATTGAGCGGCCGAGGCGTTCCTTTTCCTTCACCCAGGTCCTACCCAGCGCCTGCTCACGCTTGACGGATCATTCTGCACGGCTAGTATCCACAATGGATGTGTTATGCAACCACCAAGGAGTAAGCCCATGGCAACCCTCACTATATAAAAATATTCCGGAGCCGCTTGTGAAACGTCTGAAACAGCAGGCTGCAGCTCAGCACCGGAGTCTGAATTTTCAAGTCATCTCCTATCTGGAAGAGATGACGCATAGCGTGCCGATCGATGCCGATGCGTTGCTAACGAGGGCGAGGAGCCTTCGCCGAACGCCAAAAGGGATGAAGCTGACTGATCATGTGCTCAACGAACTCAAGGTAGTCGGCCGGCCATGATCGTGGCCGATACGAATCTGCTGATCTATCTCTATGTTCAGGGCCAAAGGACGGAAGAGAGCGAAGCTGTCCTGCGGCGTGATCCGGTCTGGACAGCTCCATTACTGTGGCGTTCTGAATTCCGGAACGCACTGATCGGATTAGTGCGAAAGGACGCACTGGCACTGGATGAAGCGCTGTCCATGGTCGATGAGGCCGAGCGGTGGCTAGCCGGTCGTGAATACAGCGTGGTCTCCCGGCATGTACTAACGTTGGCGGAGAAGTCCGGTTGCTCGGCCTGCGACTGTGAGTTTGTCGCTCTGGCTCAGGATCTGGCAGTGCAGCTCGTCACCGCAGACCGCCAGATTCTAAAGGCCTTCCCAACCATTGCTATCTCGCCATCAGCCGTCACAGGCTAATCCGTAGGCTCACGGCCCTGAGCGTATTCGAAGGAAGAACGACGACAGGCGCGGCTTACAGTTCGCGGATGGCGCCTTGGAGGACGGTAATCTGCGTGACCGGGTCGCCCGACGACCTGAGCTCCGTGCGAATCTGGTCCTTGAGGTAGGATGAATAGCCGATGCGGTCGACGAGGAGATCGAGGAATCGCTCGGTCGGCACCAAGCTCTGGCCTTTGAGTTCTTCCACCGTCTCGTCGCTCACCGGTACATAGGTGCTGCCGATGTGGAAGACGACGTTGTAATGCTGCCCCTTGGAGATGCGCTCGAATCGTAGTCCCTTCACCGAATTCCTCCTCACAGCTGCTTAACGTGCCATTCTAGACGAGTGCTGGTCGTGAAGACAAGGGCACCCTGTGGGCCATGAAGATGTGTCTGTAACACGACTCATGCGGTAGACAGCTGTGCTGAAGCGCTTTATCATGGGCGACATGTATTGTGGATTATGCGTGTAATGAGCCGTGATGACAGCCAAAGAGCTTATAGAACTGTGGGTCGCCCGGCTTGAAGGGGATCAACAGCGGATCATAGACGCCGGACAGGATGGTGCCGTTGCGGCAGCAGAGGCCCGGCTTGTTCGAGCGATCGGGGGGCTCCATCTGTATGAGTGTATCGTCCCCCCTGGAGTGTCGCTGTCGGTCGACCTTCCCCTGTCTATCGTGCCTTCTGACGAGACGGATCCGACTGAAGGGGTCGTCTTGCGTCAGAAGGGCGGCGCGCTCCTCGTGCAGGCGGTCGACTCCCTCGGAGCCTCGCCGTCTTCCGTCACACTTATTCCAGACCTAGCCGGACTCCTGAGCACATCGGCCAACCGATTGAAGGACATGGTCGCAAAGGCGGATGCGCAGAGTCTTGGTCTCTCTGAGCGCGTGGTTCCTTGGCTTACGGCCCCTGAAGATGCCCGGAAGATGTTAGCTTCTACATCGTCGGTCCTCACAACCCTGTGGTCGGAAGACCGGTCGGAGCGTCGTCACAAGCTTGCCAGTCTGGCGACGGAACTGATTCGCGCCAACAAGCGTATTCTGTTGATCAGTCCCGATCATGAGGAATCGGACGATAGCGTGGGATTGATCGCCCGCACGATGAAAGCCAGCGGCCTCAACTACAAGACGTGGATCAGCCGGTATGAAATGCCGATCACGACGCACAGTCACGGCGTCGATCTTCAAGAGTTGGGCTTCGAGGCGCAAATGCATCAGTTTTATGCCAGGTCTCAAACGGAGAAAGCCTCCCTGCGGCGTAAATATGAGCGGTTCCGAGAACTGGCCCCCTTTCTGGCCGGCAAGGTCCAAAAACAAAAGGACTTGGACGAAGTGCGGTTGCTCGAATGGCGTCTCGTGACCCAGCTGAGAGATGTGCAAGCAAGACTGGCCGAGGTCGGGTCCACCCTGGCCGAGTACGAGACCCTCACGCTGTTTCAGCGGCTCACGATGCAGGCTGTCGGGAAGAATGTGGAATCGCTCACGCAATACCGTGCGCTCTATCAGCAGCAGATCGATGGGCTGAGCCAGGAGCTTGATCTGGCCAAAGATCGCATTCGGCAACTGGTCCCGGAAGCGGCTATTCCAAGGGAATTGCGTCAGGAGGCGGAGGACCTCAAGGAAGCGGTTACTAAGTTGGGCGGGACGAAGAAGATCCGGGAGTTGCTGGCCGCTGAGGCGGACCCAAACCGCCAGGCGTTCATTCAAAATCGTCGGCTGGTGGCGGCCACGCCCGTTCGAGTGGCCAGCGACCCGCTCTTCAGCCGTGTGAGGTTCGATGTGCTGATCGCCGATGAAGCCCCGCGAATCGGCGCCGCCTCGCTGTTGGCCGCGGCTGGACTGGTGCGTGAACGGATTATTATGAGCGGAGATCCGCGTGACATTGCAGCGGCAGGCTGCTGGACGGCGCAGGATACGTCGGTTCGGGCGGCCGGCTAGGTCTAAAGATTATGCGTCTCTTTGCTTGACGGAACTCCTCACAATTCAGGATAATCCACCTTCCCTGTAGTAGAGCCGAAGTGGCGAAACTGGCAGACGCACTAGATTCAGGGTCTAGCGCCCGCAAGGGTGTCCGGGTTCAAATCCCGGCTTCGGCACCAACCCTCTCTTACCGCTCCTATCAATGACTTCACACGTTTGCGACCACCGAATTTTAACATGACTCACAGATTCCACGGCGCCTGATTCAGGAATTGGTACATCTGCGTCCGCGGAAATCCGGCTCACATGTCAGTGAGCCCGCTCTCGTCTACTGGCGCCCCGGGTGCGATACTGTGTACACGAATGCTGAATACACGATTGTCAATCCGACGGTCACCGCCAACACACCGATGATCAATGCCACCATAGCTACTCACCCCCTTCCAATTTCATAGGGCCAATCTACTCCTGCTCTATGAAGGGTCCATGAGGAGAGCATGAAGAATTCTTCATTGACCAGGGCCTCGCCAGCGGTGTCTATCGAGGTTGGCAATTCCAGTCCTACGTTGGCGTGAGAGAAAGATGTACGAGAGACGGAGGTTGAAGCGTCTGAAAAGCAAGGGATTGATGGAACTTGCGCGACCACACGCTTCACGAGATACGAGTGACGAGGAAGAGAGCGGCGTATCGGACGATTGCAGCAGAAGTGCTCATGAATCATGTGGGCTGGAGCGTAGCGTCATCGATAAAATGAGTGTTGCGTAACTCCAGCGTGGCAGGAGAGAAATTCGTCGTGTTGTCCTACGGTTGACGACTGCTCAACGCGTGGCAGGAACGACCCCGGCCGGACTAAGACTGATAGCTTTCAATCGGCGGGCAGCTGCAGATGAGATGGCGGTCGCCATAGGCCTCGTCGATGCGGCTGACGCTCGGCCAGAACTTGTTGTGCGCGAGCCACGGGGCGGGAAATGCCGCTTGTTCGCGGCTGTAGGGGCGGCTCCATTCGGTGGCTGTGACGATGGAAGCCGTGTGCGGCGCGTTTTTCAGCAGATTGTTCGTCCTCGGCTGGCGGCCATCGACGATGTCCTGAATCTCGGCGCGGATCCGAATCAACGCCTCGCACATCCGATCGATCTCTGTCTTGGCTTCGCTCTCCGTCGGCTCGATCATGAGTGTGCCCGGCACCGGGAACGAGACCGTCGGAGCATGGAAGCCGTAGTCCATCAGCCGTTTTGCGACATCCATCGCTTCAACCCCTGCGCACTCCTTGAATTCCCGCAGATCGAGTATGAACTCATGCCCCACCAGTCCGGCGTCGCCGGCATAGAGGACCGAGTAATGCTTCTCCAGCCGTTTGGCCATGTAGTTGGCGTTCAGAATGGCCACCTGGGTGGCCTTGGTCAAGCCATCACGGCCCATCAGTGCGATGTACACCCATGAAATTGGGAGGATGCCGGCGCTGCCGTATGGAGCGGCAGACACCGGGCCGATCGCGTCTGGTCCGCCGAGTTTCGTCACAGGATGGCCGGGTAGAAACGGCACAAGGTGCTGCGCGGCTCCAATGGGGCCCACGCCAGGTCCGCCGCCGCCGTGCGGAATGCAAAAGGTCTTATGAAGATTGAGGTGGCAGATGTCCGCACCGATGTCGCCGGGACGGCAGAGGCCCACCATGGCATTCATGTTGGCGCCATCCATATACACCTGTCCGCCGTGGGTGTGGACGATTTGGCAAATACGCCGCACACCCGCCTCGAACACGCCGTGCGTGGATGGATAAGTCAGCATCACGGCCGCCAAACGGTCCCTGTGTTGGGCCGCCTTGGCCTCAAGATCGTCAAGATCGACGTTACCCTGTTGATCGCAGGCCACTACGACAACCGTCATGCCAGCCATGGCGGCGCTGGCCGGATTCGTCCCATGGGCCGACACGGGGATCAAGCAGACATCTCGGTGTGCCTCTCCTCTCGATCGATGGTATGCCCGGATGACCATGAGACCTGCATATTCGCCTTGGGAGCCCGCATTCGGCTGGACGGAAAACGCCGCAAACCCTGAGATCTCGGCCAGCCAGGCTTCGAGTTGGTGAATCATTTCTAAGTAGCCGCGGGTCTGCTCCTCAGGGGCAAACGGGTGCAGCCGGGCAAACTCCGGCCACGTCACCGGCAGCATTTCCGATGTCGCATTCAGCTTCATCGTGCAGGAGCCGAGCGGAATCATGGAATGCACCAGCGACAGATCTTTCGCCTCCAGCCGATGGAGATAGCGAAGCATCTCGTGCTCGGAGTGGTACCGATGAAAGATCTCGTGGGTCAGATACTTGCTCGTTCTGGCCAGCGAGGCTGGGTAGGCGAGATCAATCGCGGCGATGAGGTCTGAAAGCTGGAACGGAAGCCGGTCATGTCCCACGAAGATTTCAAGCAGGCGACGGACTTCATCACCCGAGCTGACTTCGTCCAATGACAGGCCGATCGAACCGTCCTCGTAGCGCCGAAGGTTGATCCCCTGCTCGTTCGCCCGCATCGCAATCTGATCGGAGTGGGTCCTGGCGAGCGGCACGCGAATCGTATCGAAAAATACTTTCGGCGTGACATCGAACCCGAGCCGCCGCAGCCCTTCCGACAACAGCAGGGTGAGGCCGCGTACGCGCTCGGCAATGCGGCGCAACCCCTCCGGGCCATGGTAGACCGCGTACATGCCGGCCATGACGGCCAACAAGACTTGGGCTGTACAGATGTTGCTCGTGGCCTTCTCCCGTCGGATATGCTGCTCACGCGTTTGCAGCGAGAGCCGAATGGCCGGCTTTCCCGTCACGTCTTTTGACACGCCTACGATGCGGCCCGGCATCTGCCGCTTGTACTCCTCTTTCGTGGCTAAGAACGCGGCATGTGGTCCGCCGAACCCGACCGGCACGCCGAACCGTTGCGTCGATCCGACCGCGATGTCGGCTCCGAACTCTCCTGGGGAACGGAGCAACGTCAGGGCAAGGAGATCTGTCGCGACGACGACAAGGACGCCGGCTTCATGGGCGCTCGCCACCAAGGCACTGCAATCGCCGACGTAGCCGTCCGTCGTTGGGTATTGCAGCAATAGGCCGCAGAGCTGTCCATTCGAACAATCGACCGAGGAAGCGGGGCCGGTGCGGATGGTGATGTTGAGCGGTTCGGCTCTCGTCCGCAATACGGCCAGAGTTTGGGGATGGCAATCACGCGAGACGAAGAACTCCTTCCGTTCCCGGCCGGCGTTGCGCGCGATCACATCGCACATCGCCATGGCTTCCGCCGCCGCGGTGGCTTCATCCAACAGCGAGGCATTCGCCAGCGGCAGGCCCGTCAGGTCTCCGACCATCGTTTGAAAATTAACCAACGCTTCGAGACGGCCCTGGGCGATTTCGGCTTGATAGGGTGTGTACTGCGTATACCAGCCGGGATTTTCCAGGATGTTTCGTTGAATCACACCGGGTGTCACGCAGTCGTAGTAGCCCATTCCAATCAGGGAGCGAGCGACCTTGTTCTTTGATGCGATCTCTTTGAGTTGGGCCAGGACGGCCTGTTCCCCCCGATGGGTCGGCAGCGCGAGCGGTCTGCGAAGGCGAATGTCGTCCGGAATCGTTGCATCGGTGAGCGCCTCCATTGATTGCAGGCCCAAGGTTGCCAACATCTCTTGGATGTCGGCATCGGTCGGACCGAGGTGGCGGTGGAGAAAAGAGTCTGTCGGTTCGAGAAAGTTTGGCGTGGTCATGAGAAAAGGTTATCCTTGGTTCTATTGCATACACAGAAAGAGGTTCAGCGCGGGCGGTAGCGTACCACGGCACCGGGCCTTTTCCAAGATGCTAAGTGTGACCGGTTCAGGTAGAGTCCAGCAAGCTTGCTGATCGCTTGACTTTGATGGCGTTCCCGCTATTTTAAGCTAACGTAGTGGTGGATTGATCTCGGTCGGAACCTAATATTGCATGGCT
>JAOUEB010000448.1 GCA_029858925.1 Nitrospira sp. | reverse complement strand
CGAGTAACCAGAGCTTTGGGGCCTGGGGCGAGGTGTTTGGCGACCGGGTGCTGGCGACGGCGATCCTGGATCGGGTCCTGCACCACGCCATCACCATTAACATTCGAGGCCATTCGTATCGACTCAAGGAGAAGCTCAAGGCTGGACTGGTGCGACTGGAGGAACCGGCGACAACAACCTAACCTGGGTGGGGAATTTTCGATGCCCCGAACTGGGGACATTTGGATGACCCTTGACACTGCGGGGCCGACTGCTGCACGGCGGCGAAGACACGCCGGTGTGCCGCTCCCAGGCCGGCCAACGGGGCCGACTCCTCCGGGATGGCGGTCTTCTCGCCGACCCACCACACGGGGGGATCCTCGACATGAAACGCCTCCAGCAAATCCCGCATCGTGGTGGCGGCAGGCAGCTCATAGCCCAACAAGGCGGCCAGCGCGGCATCGCCACGCAGGGTCTTGAGGTCCTGGCAGCGATCCCCACCCGCCACCCACAGGGCGATCAGCGGCTCTACCAACTGCGCCGGCAGCACCCCCGCTGCCGCTGTTTGATCCGAACCTGTGCATTGACGACCTGTGCCACCCCTAGGCGGCGAAACAGCTCAATCACCAACGGTACTCCTGCATGTGCGGTGATGAGGGTCGGATCAATCTGGGCATCAATCTCAAACGGCAGTCGAGTAGTCGCAGGCGGCGTCTCAGGCATCAGCATCCTCCGTAGTGTTCCGTTCACCCACTGGGTGACGGCTCAGGCAATGCTGATGCCATACGGAGTGCCGCTCCTCATGCGGGTGGGCTCAATCGTCGGCGCTCCCAGTCCCATACGTAGCCGGAGAATAGGGTCTTCCGAATAATCTGATGCGGCTAAAGTGAGTACAGCCGTGACCAGAGCGGCTTTCGTTTATACGAGTGACTGAGATTTGGCTACTGGTGGTCTATATGCGCAGCTCATCGATTGCAGGGCTATCAAACAAAACATCGTCTGAGGTGGCGCGTTGCTCTCGAATAGCTATTGTGCTAGTTACTCCTACAATGCTGCATATAGCACCTCATATTGAGATTCCGGATTCCGAAATCCAGCTCCATGCAATCCGGTCGCAGGGCGCGGGCGGTCAGCACGTCAACAAGGTTTCGACCGCCATTCATCTGCGGTTCAATTTCGCAGCCTCATCGCTCCCTGCTTTCTACAAGGAGGAATTGCTCAAGCTTCGAGATCATCGTATTTCTAAGGAAGGCGTGATCACGATCAAGGCCCAACAACACCGGACGCAGGAACGAAACCGCGAAGACGCACTTGAGCGCCTTAGCCTATTGATTCAGAGCGTGGCCATCCCGAAGAAGAAGCGAAAGCCGACGAAACCGACGAAGGGCTCCCAGAATAGGCGAATTGAAGGAAAGAAACGGCAGGGGCGATTGAAGCAGTTGCGGGGAACCATTGAGTGAACGTCATTCGCCAATCATGATGAACGGCAGACAGGGAAGATTCTCGATCACGGTACTTCTTTGCACGGTGGACGGATGACTCGATCGGCGCTGGGAAAAGAAGAATTGGTCAGAGCGGACGTTTGTTACTGGTTTTATCGGCGTTGGTCTTGAGCTGTTGCAGGACGGCTCTTGCCTCCGGGATAAACTCCGCCCGTTTGTGCTTCCGGGCGATCGCCAACGCATCGGAAGCCAGTGTCACCGCTTCTCGATGCCGGCCATGCTCACACCGAATCTTGGCCAGGGCCAGCCTGGCATTAACCGCGCGCGGCGCCCGCTTGACGACCTGTTGTAAAAGCTGCTCGCCTTTTTCGGAATCGCCTCCCAATAGGCCGGGAAGTTTCACGAGCAACGTTCCTTTGGCTGAAAGCGCATCGAGATGACCCGGATCGAGTTCGAGGGTCCGATCGAGTTCCTTCATCATTCGGCGGAACCCGAATGCCGACGAAATGGATTCGCCGTCGATGCGAAGCTGCTCGCCCAAATTGCAGAAGAGGGAAAAATGCGCGTCGGCATATCGCTCATCGAGCGCCACAGCCTGCTCTGCTAGGGCCTGTCCTGTTTGAAAACGAATGAGCCGCGCTTCGCGTACTGTTGCCGCCCGCCCTTGATCGCACTCCTGAAGCGCCTCTTTGGCAAGATGTTTTGCGGAAATCTGCGCCTGAGACGGCATC
>JAOUEB010000447.1 GCA_029858925.1 Nitrospira sp. | reverse complement strand
AACAGCGACGCGTTCTCGGCGTCCTACGCGCCATTTGTTAAAGCGGAAGTGCAGCCGCTGCCGTGGGTCAGGTTTGCGGGCGGCGTACGAGGCGAGATGTTCACCTTCGACGTGAGTAATCGCTGTGCCGCTTGCGTGGAGCAATCGGCCGGACAGAAAAGCTCGGGCATCGTCCTCCCGAAAATGAACATGATTCTTGGGCCATGGGCCGGGACGGACTTCTTCATCAACTATGGTGAAGGCTTTCACAGCAATGACGCGCGGTCCGCTGTGAGGCCGGGGTCTTCTCCGATATCCCGTTCCATCAACTATGAAATCGGGATACGATCCAGACCCTGGGGGCCGGATAGGCTCGAATTACTCGCGACTCTCTGGCGCATGGATATCAAGTCCGAACTCGTGTTCGTCGGCGACGAAGGGACGACGGAGATTCGAGGCGCAACCAGACGGCAAGGTGTGGAGGTGGCTGCGCGTGGCCAGGTGTGGGGGCCGCTCTATGTCAACGGCAGCTTCACCTGGACGCACGCCGAGTTTCGCAACGGCGACGCCATTCCTTTGGCGCCGGAATACATCGCGTATGGAGCCGCTATTCTGAAATGGCCGGAGGGGTTGACCTCTCAACTTCAGGCCACATACATGGGAGTCCGACCCCTCATCGAGGATCGCAGCATCAAGGCTCCGTCGTGGCTCACATTTGATCTATCCGAGCGGTATCTCATTCCGATGCGATTGCCTCATGGCCGAATGGAAGTGTTTCTGTATGTCCAAAATCTGCTGAATACGGAATGGGAACAGGCGATCTTTGCGTTTGCGTCCAGACTGCGGAATGAACCGGCGGCAGTCAATGACATTCATTTTGTACCGGGCCATCCGCGTACCGTCATGGGAGGCCTGGCGTGGTACTTCTAAGTGCTGGGCAATCAACGATGAATGGTCAATGGTCAATGGTTGATGGTTAATGGGAGATGTGGAGAGGGGAATGTCCAAGCCGCTCGCGCGCGCGTTTTTCAACCGTCCAACGCTGACGGTGGCCCGCTCGCTCATTGGAAAGTACCTGGTACGGGAAAATGGAAAGGAAAGAATCGCCGGGAAGATTATTGAGGTTGAGGCCTATGTGGGGTCTCAGGACAAGGCTTGTCATGCGTCGAAAGGGCGGACGGCCAGAACGGATGTGATGTTCGGCCCACCGGGAGTCTCCTATGTCTATCTCGTCTACGGCATGTATCACTTATTGAATGTGGTGACTGAGCGGGCAGAATTTCCCGCCGCGGTGCTTATTCGAGCAATTGAAGTTGAGGGAGAGTTGATCGACGGGCCAGGAAAAATCTGCCGGACATTGGATATCGATAGGTCATTGAATCGGCTTGATATGACAGAGGGGCGTCAGGTCTGGTTCGAAGCTCGCGGAGCCAGGGTCGCCAGGAAGAGGGTAGGGACTTTTCCAAGAATCGGTGTCGAGTATGCCGGTTCCTGGGCGAAGAAACTCTGGCGGTTCCGATTGATGGAGATCGAATAGGAGTCGAAGCTCGTGTGGATAAAGATTCGAGGGTGGAAAAGCAGACGGGGCGGTCCCGTGTTACAGGACCGCCCCGTTCTTGTGCTGATTGATATGGCGCCCTGTTACTTGATCTTCCGATCCGGGGCAATCTTGGTCGCCGACGTCACAGGAGGCGCAATCGTGATCTGGGGGCCTTGCACTTTCGGCAGCCGTCCGGCTCCCTGTCCTTCGGTGATTCGGGCATTGTCGAGTTTCTGCAGATTCTGTTCGGCGCTCTTGACCGATTCCGCAGACTTCAGCAGCGAGGCTTCCCCACGGGCATCCGATTGGCCGGGATCGTTGGCCGTCGGCTGGCCGGTCACGGGGCTTCCGCTGTTCATCATGGGATAGCCTTCATGCTTGGGAAGGAGCGCCGGATTGGCCGAGGCCATGGACAACGCGAGCAGAACGCCGGAGACTGTTGCAAGGGCGCCGAGGACAAGCTTCATACCGATTCTCCCTCTGTCTACAGGTGGCAGGAACGAGTCAGTGTCGCAATCAGCATTCGTAATCGATGATTGACATGGAGCCGACCGAATCATAGCGACGATCGGCGCTCTCTGTCAATTGGCCTCGATGCGCGCCGTTCGTATCTCGTGAAGCCTATCTTGCAAACG
>JAOUEB010000034.1 GCA_029858925.1 Nitrospira sp. | reverse complement strand
CACACAATGGCGTCTTCCACAAGAAAGCGGCGGCCGGTCGCCGAGATTCGCACACCTCGATAACGATCATAGAACCCCTGCGCCTCCACCAGCCGAAGCATGCGGGCGCGCTCCTCTCGATTCACCGGCTCAGCCGTGTGACGCGAGGGCGTGCGGGTCAACTGCTCCCACGTCATCTCCCATAGATCGAGCGCCGTCTGATTCCCGTAGTTCAGAATCGGGTCCGCCCCCGTCCCATGCGACACGACAACGAACGGCGCGGCAAATAGCGAATGGGCTTGATCTTCAATCGAGCCGGATCGGACGAGTAAGTCGCGGCCGGTCCAATGGCGGAAGCTGTCGAGCACCTGTGTCGACCAGGCGATGACTGATGGACGTGTCCATATCAAAGGAGTCATACTCGCCCAATTCGGATCAATGGACGGCGCGACGGAACCGATTGATCGTTCTGCTAACACGGACATGAACGCGACGCAAGGGGCGCCATGTCCCTGGCATGCGGCCGATCGGCTATGTATAATGTGGCGCGTTTTGGATTCGCTGAAGGCGCCCAACGAGGAATTGGTTATGGCAAGTTTGACATTATTCGACAAAATCTGGGAATCCCATATCGTCCGCGTAGAACCGGATGGTACTACGCTACTGTACATCGATCGGCAGCTCGTCCATGAAGTCACATCCCCACAGGCATTTGAAGGGCTGAAACTTGCGGGCCGCCGGGCACGACGAGCTGCTGCCACGCTCGCGGTGCCCGATCACAATGTTCCGACCACCGACCGGAAACTCGCGATTGCGGACCCGATCAGCGCTAAGCAAATCCAAACCCTGGAGGACAATTGCCGGGATTTTGGAATCACGCTGTACGGCATGAACGACATCAGGCAAGGCATCGTCCATGTCATCGGGCCTGAGCAAGGATTCACGCTGCCGGGCACGACGATTGTCTGCGGAGACTCTCACACATCGACCCACGGCGCGTTCGGGGCACTGGCGTTCGGCATCGGAACCAGCGAAGTCGAACATGTGCTGGCGACCCAATGTTTGATTCAGAAGCGGCCCAAGACGATGGAGATCCGTGTCGACGGCACCTTGTCGGATCGATGCTCAGCCAAAGACATCGTCCTCGCCATCATTGGAAAGATCGGCACCGCCGGAGGGACCGGCTACGTCATCGAATATACCGGCTCAGCCATTCGCGCCCTGAGCATGGAAGGCCGGATGACGCTCTGCAATATGTCGATCGAAGGCGGGGCCCGCGCCGGCATGGTGGCTCCGGATGAAAAAACGATCGCCTATATCAAAGGACGTCCGCTCGCGCCTAAAGGCGACCTCTTCGAACAAGCGGTAAAAGCCTGGCATGAGCTCAAGACCGATCCGCAGGCCCGGCATGACGTGACGGTGACCTTGCGGGCGGAAGACATTGCGCCGCAAGTGAGTTGGGGGACCAATCCCGGCATGGTGCTCGGCGTGGATCAGAACGTGCCGGACCCGCGCACGATCTCAGACGAAAACACGAAGCACGCGACGGAACGGGCCCTGGAATACATGGGCCTCATCCCCAACATGCCGATCACCGATATCAGAATCGACAAGGTCTTTATCGGCTCCTGCACCAATTCCAGAATCGAGGACCTCCGGTTGGCCGCAAGCCTCGCGAAGGGTAAGAAGGTCTCGA
Source organism: Nitrospira sp. (assembly GCA_029858925.1). GTDB lineage: Bacteria > Nitrospirota > Nitrospiria > Nitrospirales > Nitrospiraceae > Nitrospira_D. The sequence continues at coordinate 7,195 of JAOUEB010000034.1, read as the reverse complement.
AGGCCGTGCACGCCATGGTGGTGCCTGGATCGGGACTCATCAAGCAGCAAGCGGAGGCGGAAGGGCTAGATCGTGTTTTTCTCGATGCCGGGTTCGAATGGCGAGAAGCGGGCTGCAGCATGTGTCTCGCGATGAATGCCGATGTGCTCCAACCGGGCGAACGATGCGCATCCACGAGCAATCGGAACTTCGAGGGCCGCCAAGGGGCGGGAGGCAGAACACATCTGGTGTCGCCGGCTATGGCCGTCGCCGCTGCGATCGAAGGGCACTTCGTGGACATCAGGACATGGACATAAGAAGCCACGTGAGGGGTCAGGGGTGAGACGTGAGGAGAGATTGACGCACAGATCGAAACAGACGCACGGCGCCTTGCCTTTCACGTTTCACGCCTAACGAGGAACTTATGCAAGCTTTCACGCAACTGACTGGCCTGGTCGCTCCGCTCGATCGGGTCAACGTCGACACGGACCAGATCATCCCCAAACAGTTCTTGAAGACGATCAAGCGGACCGGCCTCCGCGAAGGGCTGTTTTTCGATTGGCGCAAGAACAAAGACGGATCGCCCGATCCTGACTTCTTTTTGAATCAAGCCCGCTATCAGGGAGCCACGATCTTGCTGACGCGGGACAACTTCGGCAGCGGCTCATCCCGTGAGCATGCGCCGTGGGCTCTGCTCGATCAAGGGTTCCGCTGTGTGATCGCTCCGAGCTTCGCCGACATTTTTTACAACAATTGTTTCCAGAATGGGATCTTGCCGGTCGTGCTGAAAGCGGACGAGGTCTTGTCCCTTATGAAAGACGTGATCGGCACGGAAGGCTACCGGCTCACGGTTGATCTCGGCGACCAGCGTGTGACGACACCGGATGGAACCACTTATCGATTCGACGTGGACCCCTTCCGCAAAGATTGCCTCTATCGGGGGCTCGATTCCATCGGCCTGACCCTCCAACACGAAGCGGCCATCACGGCCTACGAACGCCGGCGCAAGCAGGACGCACCGTGGCTGTTCACCGACATCCGATAGCGTTCCGGGAAGGATCGCCGATGAAGTGGGTGGCAGTCCTGGTCGTCTTTCTCTTGGCAGGATATTTGACGATTGCGTTCAACTGGACCTATTCGGACGGGAATCGCGCGGGCTACATCCAGAAGTTTTCCAGGAAAGGCTGGGTGTGCAAAACGCACGAAGGCGAACTGGCGATGACCACGGTTCCAGGGCTCGCGCCTGTTTTGTGGGGATTCACGGTGTCGGACGAGCAAGTCGCCTCCGACCTCTCGCGCGCGATGGGCAAGCGCGTCATCCTGCATTACAAAGAGTACCGCTACCTTCCGACCACCTGTTTCGGCGACACCGACTACTTCGTCGACCGCGTGGAAATTCAAGACTAGCCCGCATTATTCATGAACACTTCTGCTGCAATCGCGGATTCGCTGCTGCGACAAGCCTTCGGCGGGCAGGCTCGCCGCTCGCCCCCTCAACGTACTGCACGAGTACGCATCGGGGTCTCACGGTTCCGCGTGCCCGTCTCGCTACGCGACTGCGCGATTTCGCGGCGAACCGTCATGAATAATGCGGGCTAGCAGCCGATTCTCTACAACCATTTTCTTTGCCGAAATCCGATGAGCATCCCGGTGGCCACGAGTCCCATGACTCCTAGGATCAGCGGATACCCCCATGGCCACTTCAGTTCCGGCATGTGCTCGAAATTCATCCCGTAAATGCTCGCGATGAAACTGAGCGGCATGAAGATCGTGGTGATGACCGTGAGCACCCGCATGACGGCATTCAACCGATAACTGACGCTTGAGAGGTAAATGTCCAGGCTGGCCGAGACCATTTCGCGCAAGGTCTCGATCGTATCGACGATTTGTATTACATGGTCATAGACATCGCGAAAAAACACCTTGGTGGTATCGCGAAGAAACGGATTGTCAGACCGGGAGAGACTGTTGATGGCTTCCCTGAGAGGCCAGACAGCCCGGCGGACGAACAATAACTGCCGTTTCAGGGCATGGATATCCTTCAGCGTATCTGGGTTCGGATTCGCCACCACCCGTTCTTGCAGCGATTCGATCTTTTCGCCGAGCGCCTCCAAGACGGCAAAATATTCGTCCACGACCGCGTCCACCAGCTCATGGAGCAGATAGTCAGCCCCTTGCTGGCGAAGCCGCCCCTTGCCGCCGCGCAAACGATCACGCACGGGGCGAAAGACATCGGTTCCATTCTCCTGGAACGACAGCACGTAATTGCGCCCGACCACGAAACTCACCTGCTCGACAAGCGTATCTCCCCGGTTAGTCCTGGTCAGCATCTTCATGACCAGGAACACATACGTCTCATAATCGTCGAGCTTGGGGCGCTGATCCGTATTCGCAAGGTCCTCCAAAAGAAGCGGATGGAGACCCAGCTGCTTTCCAAACGCTTCCAGCACGTCGAGTTTGTGCACGCCGCCGACATTGACCCACGTCACCGTTTCATCCGCGGGCAGGCGCAGGTCGTTCGGGTCCGTGACGGTGCGCTCGTCGCACTGCGCGCCTGAATAATTGAACAGCGTGATCTCCACCGCCTCCGTCCGCTGCTCACCGATGTGGATCAGCGTGCCGGGCGACAGTCCCGCCTTCTTCGACCGTTTCTGGACCAGTTTCATCGCAGCCAGCTTGTACGCAGATTCCTGGGGGAGGTCAAGCCCGACGCGGCGCCTCGTTCCAAGAAATATGGAGAAGGTTTCGAGTTTCTTGCGTCGAGTTCTCGAATCTCTTTCCTGACAATACGAAAGTTGAGGCTGTGAGGGGCGAGCCTGCCCACCGGCATGCCGCAAGGCATAGGCAGGCTCGCCGCAGCGGCGTATCGGCTGCGTCTCGACTCGCAGAGTCGGACGGTTGCAATAGAAGTGCTCATGAATACTGTGGGCTTGAGGCTGCTTCCGATGGATTTGAGATCCATATCAAGCAGGACCAATCCCCGGTTACTTCGGCGGACTTGGCGATCAATCAAATTCTTCACGCCCACTTATTGGAGGCCTTTCCCGAAGACGGATGGCTGTCGGAAGAATCGCCGGAGAGCCCTGTGCGCTTGGGGAAGCGGCGCATCTGGGTGATTGATCCGATTGACGGAACCAACGCATTTATCAAGAGAGAACCTGAATTCTGCATCTCCGTCGCCCTCGTCGAGGATGGGCATCCCGTGGTCGCAGCGATCTTCAATCCTTCATCGGATGAGTGATTCGCCGCCATGAAGGGAGGAGGCCTTCTGCTCAATCATGAACCGGCCTCGCCCCACGAACACCGAACGGACCACACGCCCATCATCGCACTCAGCCCCTGGGAGATTCAGATCGGCCGTTTTCGGTCGCTTGAGACTCTCACTACCAGCCGCCCCATGCGGTCCATCGCGTGGGCGCTCGCCCTGGCCGCCAGTGGACGAATCCATGCGGCCGCCACAAGACATGCTTGTCCAGTTGGCTTCCCCCTCACGGCTCTGATAGAATTTCCAGCATGTTCAACTACCTGGGAGACGACATAGACCTTCGTGCGTAAACTCAAATTACGAGAAGGCACCAATACCGCCGTTCTATTCGGCCACCACGATCAGCATCTCAAGTTGATTGAGGAAGGGTTGGGCGTACGGCTGTCGGCGCGCGGTGAAGAACTTACCCTGGATGGTCTGCCCGAAGCGGTTCGGCAGGCGGAACGGATTCTCCTCGAACTGGCATCCCTCACACATGACGGCATCACTCTCCATGCCGAGGATGTGACGCATGCGCTCAGCGCACTGCGCCAAAGCCCCGAAGCATCTCTGAAGGAGGTGCTCGCCAACCAGGCAACGATCGTGACGAAAAAACGATTCGTTGGACCCAAGTCCCCCACTCAGAAAGCTTACATCGAAGCGATCGAACAGCACGACATCGTCATTGCCATCGGGCCGGCGGGAACTGGAAAAACATATCTCGCCATGGCCATGGCGGTCAGCGCCTTGATGAAGAAAGAAGTGAGCCGGATCGTGCTTGCGCGGCCAGCGGTTGAGGCCGGCGAGAAGCTTGGGTTCCTGCCTGGCGACATGTATGAAAAGGTAAACCCCTACCTGCGTCCTCTCTACGACGCGCTGTTCGATATGATGGACATGGATCGAGCCAACCGCCTGATTGAGCGCGGCGATATTGAAATCGCGCCGCTGGCCTTCATGCGCGGGCGTACGCTGAACGATTCATTCGTCATTCTGGACGAAGCGCAGAACGCGACCGCGGAGCAGATGAAGATGTTTCTGACGCGGATGGGATTCCATTCGAAAGTCGTGGTGACGGGCGATATTACACAAGTGGATTTGCCGAACGATCGAGTCTCCGGTCTCATCGAAGTGAAAGAGATTCTCCACGGCATCAATGGCATCGAATTCGTCTATTTCGATGAACGAGACGTCGTTCGCCACCGGCTGGTCCAGGACATCATCAAGGCCTACGATCGCCGCACGGAGATGATCGGCGGCGACTCCAGGCAAGCTCGGAACCAGCCGCTGTCCGGTCTTCGGAATCCCCCCCGGGACCCCTCGGGCCAATCTCGCTAAATGGCTGTCTATCTTCGTGTTCGTCTCAAGCGGCCGGTTGTAAGGCGGACAACGGTGGTGCGTCTGGCGGAGCTGATTTTGGACGCGGCCGGAGAACGGCAAGCGGAATTGAGCATAGAGCTGGTGGGTGATCGCCGCATGCGCCGGCTCAATCGCATCTATCGCAAGAAAGATCGAACGACGGACGTGCTGGCCTTCCCCATGCGAGAAGCGGTCGCGCCCAAGGCCGCGCGTCTCGCAACGGATATGCTCGGCGATGTGGTAATCTCGGTCCCCACAGCGCTTCGGCAGGCCCTCGATGCCGGACGGTCGCCGGACGAAGAGTTCGTTTCGTTGCTGGTGCATGGAGTGCTTCATCTGTGTGGCTATGACCACGAACGGAGCAATAGAGAAGCGGCGCGTATGCATCGGCGTGAACGGGCACTCTTGAGGATGATTGGCGCTGTCCCGCGCGTGATGATTCACCACGCTTCGAAGAAAGAAAGAAAACGCTGACGATGGGATGGTTTCAACGGTTGAATGAGGGGCTTGGGAAGACCAGGCATGCCGTGAGGCAGTCACTCGATCGGTTTCTTGGACATACTCCGGATCCGGCCCTGCTTGAAGAACTTGAAGCGGCGCTGCTCGGTGCCGACCTGGGGGCTCACGTCGTCGACCGTTTGATGCGGCAGGTTACTGAACAAGCGCGTGGCGCCGACGCGGCAACGTCCGGCGGGCTCCAGAATGTGTTGAGCCGCACACTCTATGACGTGCTGAGGCCGGTTTCCAGTCCTTCGCTTGAACAGTTGATCGACCAAGGCCCCAAACCGTTCGTTATCCTGGCCGTCGGGGTGAACGGAGTCGGTAAAACAACGACCATTGCCAAGATGGCGCAGCGGTTGGCGCAAGGCGGGCGGCAGCCGTTGCTGGTCGCCGGCGATACATTTCGCGCAGCGGCGATCGACCAGCTGCAAGTCTGGGCGGATCGCATTGGAGCGAATGTTATTCGTCAGCGTCACGGGGCCGATCCGGCGGCAGTCGCGTTCGACGGCATTGCGGCGGCGAAAGCGCGCGCGGTTGATGTGGCGCTCATCGATACGGCCGGCCGGCTGCATACGAAATCCAACCTCATGGACGAACTACGCAAGGTAAAGCGCGTGATCGGCCAGGAATTGCCGGGGGCGCCCCACGAAGTGCTGTTGGTATTGGATGCCACGGTCGGACAAAATGCGCTAGCCCAGGCCCGCCAGTTCCACGAAGCTGTGGGGGTTACGGGATTGGTCTTGACGAAGCTGGATGGCACGGCGCGCGGCGGCATTGTCGTCGCGATTGCCGAAGAGTTCAAAATCCCCGTTCGTCTGATCGGTGTCGGGGAAGGGATCGAGGATCTTCAGGACTTCAATCCGGAAGCCTTTGTCGCGGCCCTGTTCGGCCATCCGGCCGCCTCCTCATAACTCCGCATTGTTCTTCTTATCTTTCAAATCCCGTGCTATTCTTTCTCCGTCGGCATAGTCATGAACGCGCGTACAGGTGTTTGCGCGAAGGGTGAAGGCCTATGATTAAGATTTTGGTCGTCGATGACGATCAGATGAACTGCGATTTGCTGCAGAATGTGTTCACTCGCCACGGGTACCAGGTCATTTCCACCACGAGCGGGCTGGAAGGTCTCAATCTATTCCGCAAACATGCTCCTCGAGTGACGCTCCTGGACCTGCGGATGCCGGAGATGGATGGGTTGACTGTCCTGAAAGAGATTCGCGCGATGGATCCCCATGCGGCAGTGATTGTTCTGGGGGGAGGAGCCACGGAGGTGCAGGAGAATCAAGCACGGGCCCTGCGCGTCACCGACTTTATCCGGAAGGGGTTGTCGCTGGACGTGCTGGTCGAATCCGTCAATCGTGTTGCGCAGCTTCCCACACGGCCGAATACCGCGCCGGTTCCAGCCGGCAACGGACGCATCACCGAACAGATGGATGAATCGGTCTTGGTCGTCGACGACGATCCCCTCGTGTGCGATCTGCTCGTCCAATTTTTGAGTTTGCGCGGGTACCGCGCGCTGGGCGTCAAGGATGGGCAGGATGCGTTGCGGATCGTGGAAGACGTATCGCCTGACGCAATTGTGCTCGATCTGGTCATGCCGGGGATGTCGGGCATCGAGGTGCTGCGCGCGCTGCGCGAAAAGGAATACCCGGGAGGCATCATCATCATGACAGGGTGCCACAACGAGGAACTGCTCGATGAAGCCTGGGCGCTGGGCCCGCAGGAAGTCCTGCTGAAACCGATCGACTTGGAACATCTCCTGACCGCAATCCAGCTTGTACTCGTCTGCCGCGAGTGTTAATAGTTCTCCCGATGTCCCTCAGAACATACGCCGTTTACGCAATCATCGGACTTCTCTGTGTCGGCGCCATCCCGGCCACCGGCCTGGCTACGTCGCCTGTCTCCAAGCATCCCGCCGTGCTCAGCCATGACCTTGCTGTTGAGTTGGCCCCTGCCACCCATGAATTGATCGGGCGAGATCAGACAGATATTGAATTGCCGATTCGTACGAAGACGGTGACATTCTCTATCGCGCCAACCATAACGATTGAACGCATTGTCCTCAAGGCTCGTCCGGAATCCAACGCTGGCTCGTATTCCGACACGGCGGTGACGTTT
>JAOUEB010000446.1 GCA_029858925.1 Nitrospira sp. | reverse complement strand
CGCCCCTGGGCGCCAGGGAACGAAGGGTCGTCCTGACTCTGCAATATGTGACGGATCAGCGGATGGGGCCGCTCAAGAAACTGTTCTCGAACATGAAAGATGCGTTTGCCTACTTCGGGCCGGCCGCGCTCATGCACCGGCCAACGGCGCGCAAAACGCCGTCTCGTCACGACAGCGCGCCGCAGTCAGATACGAGGGGGGAGCATCCGACGTTACTATTCAGAGGGGGAGCCGACGGTGCGTCTTACGATCGCAATTCCTGAGTCCCATCTTGTGGCAGCCCCGGCGATGCTGCGGCTTATCCGGATGGCCCAGACCTCCGACATGGAGGCGGATGATAACGAGGGGCCGACGTACGTGGCGTGTTTCGAGGATTTTCCGCAATCCGCCGGTGTCGTTGCTCAACTCATTGAGTGGGTGTGGGACCTGGAGGACATCCGTATCACCGTCGATGGGCGGCCTGTCGCGAGCCCGGTCAAGTTCTACAACGCCCTCCTCTGCTATCGAGAGAGTCTGGGCGCGCCGGACGCGCCGGCCTATTGTGCGCAGCAGGCGGCGAAAGTCGGCGAGGCCGGCGAATGCCCGGATCGGGCGTGCCTGTCCCATTGCCAATTTATTTGTTCGAGGTGCCTGGGATTAGCGCGCGAACAGGGCGCGCCGCCGATATCGGTTCAGCTCCAAGGGATTGCCCGGCAGGCCGAAGTGGACTGGTGCCCGAACCTCCGCATCACGAAGGTCGATGCGTGAGCGCTCATGCGAGGGTTGAGCGGAACCGAGAAGAGGTGTTGCCGATTTTTGTACCCAGTGATCGATGAGGACGTGTGGAATCACTTATTCACCAAGCTGACGCCTCTGGCTGGAGGGTGTCTGTCAGTTGACCGCTCGAGGAAGGGCTGAGTTCCTCGACGTGTAACCAGAAGGGAGAGCATCATGCAGGTTTGGAAAAGCAGTAGGAACATCGGAGTGTGGGCTGTCGCGATTTCGCTCGCGGCAGGGTCCGCCCTTTGTGGCGTGGGGACGGCCTTGGCTGAAGATACGACGACGACCGGGAATCGCGTATTCTTTCGCGGGGGCGCTGCCGGAATGACGAGCGATCGTGCAGGTGAGCTTATCACCGACGTCCATACCGGGGGGAACGATGGGAAACTCGGTTATTATATCGGCGGTGGAGCAGAATTCATGCTCACCAAGGATCTGTGGGGCATGGCAAAGAGCATCGCGCTGGTGGGCGAGGTCGGAATGGAATTCAAACGGTGGAATTCCAGCAGCGTATTGAATGGAGAAGCCCTCGTTGATAATACTACTCCAGCCAAGGTGCAGATGACCATGTTCACTGTGAGTGTGGCGCCCAAGGTGAAGTTCATGCAGGGGACTGATTTCCAACCCTGGGTCATTCCGGCGGGATTGGATTTCCACGTCATCAGTCCGACGTCCAGTCAGATCAATTACTTGGACATCGGGGTTCAGTTCGGGGGCGGCGCCGAGTATCGAGTTTGGAAGGAATTGTGGCTGGGTGCCGACAGCCGATTCCATGTGGCGTCCAATCAAACCAACACGGTGAACAATTTCTGGACTGCCGGCCTCTATGCGGCAGTCGGATTCTGACGAGCTAAGGACAAAGAGCGCGATCCGGGCCGATTGACGCAGAAGGCAAGTGGAGGGACAACGGGGTAGCGGAGTGTCCGCTATCCCGTTGCCCTGGTACTCATGCGGCGGCGGTTGCCTTCCTCCTTTTTCCACGTGCCGGACCAAGACAATCAATGCTCGACGGCTTCTGGTACATCGCCGGTGAAAGCGTTTCAGTCCGGATAGGCCGGCCGTTCGCGGCGGTGCTTTGCAATCAGCCGGTGGTGCTGTTTCGGGATGGCCGGGGGCTGGTTCATGCGTTAGAGAACCGCTGTTCTCATAAGGGCGTGCCACTCTCGTCGGCCAGGCAGGAAGGGGATTCCTTGCGTTGCCCTTTTCACGGGTGGCGCTTTATCTCTTCCGGTGAGTGCGTAGAAGTCCCGTCCATCGGCAACCTGGCGCACCCATCGCCGGCCTCGGCCTGCGTCAAGACCTTGCCGGCCGAGGAACGGGACGGGTGGGTGTGGGTCTACATCGGGAGTGACCGGTGCCCGAAGCCTTCGGCGCCACCACCGTCGTTGCCGATGCCCGCCGATGGG
>JAOUEB010000033.1 GCA_029858925.1 Nitrospira sp. | reverse complement strand
GCCGGAGATTCATGCGGTATCGATGGATCGCGGCGGCAACGCGGCTAATGAATACGACTGTGCCGTCCGGCTCGATCCGCTCGACAATGCCGATGTGGGTCAGAGGATCATTCAGTTCTCCATCTCCGTTGAAGTCCCAGGTGTTGTCGAAGAACACCAGGTCGCCGGGATGGGCGTTTGGCCCCCGGTGGATTGTGCCCTGTTGTCGTACATGGTCGTAAATAAGCCGGACGCCGTTGGCCTTGGGATCGCCGGCGTCAGCGTCGTAGAGATCGATGCCGTGCTTCAAGAAGACGGCGCGTGTGACACCGGCGCAGTCGTAGGCGATCTTTCGGTCCGCGCTTGTGATCGTGGTCGCGCCCACGAGCGCGGCCGCCGTTTGTACGACCGCCGCTCGGCTGGGTCCCGGTAGGGCTGACCGGCAGCAGGAACGTGTCGCCGTCATCGGCATGCGCGGATGTTCCATCGGCGCCGGCGATCGAAGGCGCTCGATTGCCGATGATTCCGGTCGAGGATGGCTCGGCGGCGTCGCGCAGCCGACCAACGTCACAATGGCGATAGTCCCTATGATGAAAAAGAGTCGCATCGCATTACCGTACGTTGACGAATCGGCCTTGGGCCATCTGCCGGAGTCCGTCGATATCTTCGCGCCGCGTGACGGAGAGCGGCACCGTATGGGTCAATTCTTCGATCAACAGGTCGGTTGTCAGCGGCGTCTTGTGATGAAGCGCGCGATAGAGCGATGCCACGACTGCTTGTTCGATCTCGGAGCCGCTGAAACCGTCGCTGGCGCTGACGATCTTGACGAGATCGAATTGCGCGCTGTTCTGTTTGCGGAGACCCAGGTGAATGTTCCAAATGGCCTCCCGCTCGCCGTCGTCCGGCAGGTCCACAAAAAATATTTCGTCGAACCGGCCTTTGCGCAGGAGCTCCGGTGGAAGCGACGAGAGATCGTTTGCAGTGGCTACGACGAAGACCTCTTGCTTCTTCTCTTGCAGCCAGGTGAGGAAGGCGCCGAATAGCCTCCGGCTCAAGCCCGCATCGGCCTCGCCGCTTCCGCCCCCCGTCACCATCGCCTTTTCAATTTCATCGATCCAGAGGACGATCGGCGACAATGATTCGGCCGTCTCGATCGCCTTGCGAAAATTCTTCTCGGACTCACCGACGAACTTGTCGAACAACCGGCCCGCGTCGAGTTTTAGGAGCGGAAGCTGCCACTCGCGCGCGATGGCCTTTGCCGCGAGCGATTTGCCACAGCCGGGCACGCCGACAAGCATGATGCCGCGAGGGGGCGCCAGGTTCAATGCTTTGGCTTCAGCGGTAAATCCGACCTGTGCGCGCTCCAGCCAGGACTTCAGCCTGCCGAATCCCCCCAGCTCGAACCGATTGTCTTCGAGCGGATAGTATTCCAGGAGGCCGCCGTCCTTGATCGCCTGCACCTTGCGCTTTAGGATGTTCTGGACGTCATCGGCGGAGAGCGTGCCGTCTTCGACAATACATTGGGTGATGATTTGGCGGGCCTGATGAAGGGTCAACCCTTGCAAGGCGCGGAGAAGGGCGTCGCGTTCCTGAGCCGAAGGGCCCCGTTGTGCCGCTTTGGAGTCGCCGATGGAATGGAGGATGCTTTGTGTTGCAGTTGTCGATCGGGGCCGGTGCGTCGAAATTCTCGGTCCGAGCGATTGCAGCACGTTTCGGAGCATGGATTGAAGTTCTTCTCGATCCGGCAATTGCAAGTTCAGCCGAACGGCGAGCTTCTCGATGTCGAGCGGCAGGGTAATGGGATGGCCGGTGATCACACAGGTTGCCCGAGAACGGCTGAAGACTGCTCCGACTTCCCGGAGTTGTCGGGCAACGGGCGGCTCTTGCAGGTGCGGCGCAAGGTCCTTGAGCCAGAAGACCGCTTCGACGGTCAAGGTCTGGAGGTGTTGGAGCAGGGCCAGCGGCATGGCGGTCATTTTGCTGAGCGCCGGTTCGTCGGCGCGCGTGAGCCCTCTGGTGACGGACCATTCGAAGAGCGGCATCCGTTCTTGCGCGGTCACCGATTGCAGCAAATCCGACACCCGCTCCTCTTCCACTGTCTCGATGATGATCAAAGGATGGGAAGAACGGATCAGAATGCGGAGGTCATGGACGCTGGTTGAAAGGGGCATGATCGAAAAATGCTAGCACGGGGTCCGGCTCTTACCAAGAAAAGGGCGCTTTGCCGCAACCGAAGTCGATCATGAAGCCGATCATTTGGCGCAGCGAAAGCCGATCGTCGCGGAGCGTTGATCCGGCAAGGCCCCATTACGGGTGGCGGTTCGGAGCATGGCCAGTTTGCTTTTCCATGATCCCCCGCGAAGAGCTTTGTAACGGCCGCTCGGCGGTCCAGGAGGATTACGCTTAGGCATGTAGGCGTAGTAGTCGAAACCGAACCAATCCTCCGTCCATTCCGCGGCATTGCCCGCCATATGGCGGAGGCCGTATGGGCTTGCGCCATCCGAATGGGCATCGACTGCCGCGACGATTGGAATCTCGTGGACGTGATGTTGGCCGAACATCGCATGGCGCGTGTCGGGAGCCGCCTCGCCCCAAGGAAACAGGTTGCCGTCGGGGCCTCTCGCCCCTTTCTCCCATTCCGCTTCAGTCGGCAGTCGTTTGCTCTTGGCGGCGCAGAAATCTCTCGCTTCAGCCCAGGTCACATAGAGCGCCGGCCAGCGAGTGAGAGCTTGATCCGAAACCGAATGAATGGTGATGACATGCCAGATCAGTTTCTGAAGCTCATCCGAGGGGGGAGTATGTCGTTCTTGGAGGAATGCCAGGTATTCACCGAGACTGACTTCGTCACGGTCGAGCCTGTAGCTATCCAGCCACACTTGGTTCTGGGGCAGTTCCGTGTCGTCATACTGGGTCCAGAGTCCATAGGGGTCGCCATCGACCCGTTTGCTGCCGAGGAGAAACCATCCGGCCGGGATCGTCACCTGAGGAGCGGATTGGGCAAGTGCGGCGATGGTCGTGAGATGACGGGCAAGCTCTTTTGAATGGATTCGATCGGCCGGCGCGGCTGGTGCCTTCTCAGTCATGAAGAGGACCAGAGTGACGGCGAGAGATAGAATGGCGCGGCGCGGCGTCACGTCTTGCTCGGAGCCTCAAGCGCCTTGCTGATTTCGCCGATCAGACGGCGTTCAATCTCGGTGGTTTCTTCGGCGCTCACGCTTAAGATGCGTCCGCCTTGGGCGACTTTTTCAAACTCTGCTTTCACGCCGAGTTTGGTGACATTGCCAGGAAGGGCCTGCAGTGAGATGAGATATTGGTTTCGAAAACCGGCGACTTCCAGCGAAGCGGGAGTCGAGATCTTACGGTCCGTCACGAAGACGGCCTTCTGGTCCGTTTTGATACCGGCTTTGAGGTGATAGCCGTTGCGCGAAAGGGCCTCTTCCACCACCTTGGCGACGGCGCCGAGGGGGCGTGGAAGGGTATCAAACTGCGCGCCTTTGTCATCGATCTTCAACTGCTGGGCCGCCTGCGCCGCAACGGTCCGTTGAATATCAGCGCTCATACGCTTAGCTTGTGCGATCTGGGCGTCCAACTGTTCGTTCAGCTCTGAGACCGCGGCCTTGGCGGTGTCAGCCGTTTGCTTCGCGTCACGGAGTTCTTGATTGAGGAGATCGATCTGCTGTTGCATGACTTTATTGCCGTCCTGCAGCGAACTCAGCAATGATTCCTGCCTGGCAACCTGTTTTTTCAGCGCCTCGTTCTCAGCTTTGAAGGGAGAATCGTCTGGCTGGCAGCCTGAGGCAATCAAGAGCCATGCCATGGCCCCGATCCAGAGCAACCGGCGGTTTAAGCGAGTGTGATCATGCACGCAATGCCCCTCCAAAATAGCTGTGGGATTATCCCTGCTTGGAAGCGACTTGTCTATGTGTATTCTCTCTGTGTTCTCGTGTTTGACCGCTCGCGCTGCCTGTCGCTATGCTGCGCGCATGAGGGGTCATGAGGCGGCAGTGATCGTTGTATTGTGCGCGGGCCTGTCCCCAAGCATGACTTGTGCGGGGGAGAAGCAATCTGTTGCTGCCGTTATTTCTGCCGACGATTATGCTCTGTATGATCAGACCATCAAGAACACGTTTCTCACTTCACACACCAGGCTGGTGGTGATTGAGCGCATGACGGTTACCCGGTTGTTGCCGGACCAGACGGAGCCGACGACACTCGGGTTCTTTCACGATCGAAACTATTTCATGGGTCGACTGCCGCCGGACCTCGTCCTGGATTTTGTCGGAGCCAACCGTGAGGCCGGCCGGCTTGAAAGCCGATTCCAGTTCGGGGTTCGCTATCGTTTTGTGTCGGCCGATTCAATCGAAGATTCGGAAGCGGCTGTGGCATGGCCGGTAAAGACCGGCCGTATTGTGCCGGTGCAGGCGCCTTCGATTCTGGATCGTCTGGCCTTTTCCCGAGTGGGACGAACGTTTCGCAACGATCAGGCATTGCTCTATGTGGAAAATTCCCGTTCGGACGGAACAGGCGCCGGGTTTTTGGTGTGGTTTCGCAAGCAGGCGCGCATATGGGCGATCCATGATACGGAAGTTGTATGGATCGTTCGACCTGATGACGAAGCAGGAGAAGAGAGCCCATAGCCCGCGCATTACTCATGACGGTTTATGTTGATGTGCTCGGGCCGATTCATCCCTCGACGGTCTGCATCGAGACTGGGTATACTGTCTGGGACACGACGAAAGCTGTTTCGTCCCTCTGCGCTGCGTAACCCGGTAATACCATGTCTTCCTCCCGTCGATCGCGTCCCAAGCCATCCACCAAGGCGCAGTTGGAAATCGCTGCGGGGGAAGTGTTGGCGTGGCTCAGCGACTGCATCCAGGGTGGTCTCTGTTTTGTGTCCCAAGGCATTGTAATCTTCGAAAATGCGCAGTTCGGAGAGCTGGTCGAAGCGCCGCGACCAGGGTTGGACTGTTCGCTTCGAACGGATCTTCTCGATCAAGCCATGGCCTGGAATCGCGGACCGCTTGGAACTCGTGACGCGACGGAGTATCACCTGACCGATCGGCAGGGCGACCCGCTCACTTACGAATGCCGATTCAACGTCGTTCCGTATCGTAGCGACAAGGGTGTGCTCATGGTGCTGGAAGATGTCACGGAGCGGACCCTGCTGTCACAAGAAGCCTCGCAGGTGGCCAAATTTCAGTCAGTCCTGGCGAGAATCGGCTCGCTGGCTGTGAGTGGAACACCGGTGCAAGAGATCATGAACGAGGCCGTGTGTCTGACGGCCCAGGCCTTACGCGCGGAACTCTGCAAAATCCTCATTCCTCGCGAATCGGATGAACACCTGTATCTTGTCGCTGGGGTTGGTTGGCGTGAGGGACTCATCGGCACCTTGACGGTGGAGGGCGGCACGCATTCTCAGGCAGGTTTTGCGATCCGCGAACGGCAGCCGGTCGTTGTGGAAGATTTGCATGCAGAAACGCGCTTCGTGCCGTCGAAACTCTTGTCGGAGCATGGCGGCATCGCCGGCATGAGCGTGCCCATGATGGTGCAGGATCGGGTGTACGGGGTCATGGGCGCGCATTGCAAGAGTGTGCGCCACTTTGCGCCTAAAGAGTTGGAGTTTCTCTGTTTGGTGGCCAATACCGTGGCTACCGTGCTTGAACGATGGCGGCGTGAGGAAACGCAGCTTCAACTGTATCATCGGATGTTCGAGCTGGTACAAGACGGCGTCATGTTGACTGATACGCGAGGGACGCTCCTGGATTGGAATCCAGCCATGGAGCGTCTGACTGGCTGGACACAAAACGAAGTCATCGGCCGGACGCCGGCGTTGTTGAAGTCTGGGAAACATCCGCCGGAGTTCTTTGAGCGTATGTGGCAGACGATTCGATCCGGACTAGCTTTTGTCGATCGTGTGGTGAACCGCCGCAAGGACGGCTCCGAATTTCTGGCATGGGAAAGCGTGAGCCCGGTCAAAGACCCGGACGGGACGATTCGCTATTATCTCGCCATCCTGACCGATCTCAGCGAGCGGGAGCAGATGCTGGAAGCCCTGCGCCATACGGAGCAAGTCAAACTTGTCGGTCAACTTGCCGGCGGCATTCTCCATGAAGTCCGCAATCCGCTCATCGGACTCGGGAGTCTGGCTACCCATTTGGCCGACCAGGCCACCCTTCCGCAGGATGCGCGCGACCGGTGCCGTTTGATTGCGCGTGAAGCGGCGCGGATCGACGACCTCCTAGAGTCTCACCTGGAACAGTTGCGGCCGCGTCCCTTCGAGACCGCTCCCTGCGATCTTTCCGCGCTGCTCGACGATACGCTGACCTTGCTTCACCCGAACATCTTGAAACATCGCGTGTCAGTCAGGAAGCACGTGGCTGCGGATCTTCCATCGGTGGAGGTTTCGCGAACCCATATGCTTCAAGTCTGTCTGAATATCGCCATGAATGCGATCGACGCCATGCCGAACGGCGGCGAATTGACGATGACCGTTAGGCCGGAGACCAGGCGAGTGCCGGGGCTGCTCATGACCTTTGCCGATTCCGGGAAGGGCATATCCCCTGAAGACCTGCAGCGTATCTATGAACCGTTCTTTACGAGTGGAAAAGCCAAGGGTGTCGGTCTTGGACTGACCATTACCCGCGACATGATCGAGAGACACAGCGGGCAGTTGCTGATTCACAGTCCCCCTGGAAGCGGGGCCATCGTGGATGTCTGGCTTCCACTGAAACGCGAGGACTAGCATGGCATGGCAATTACTACTGGTCGAGGATGAAGCGTCGGTTCGGGAGGCCTTCGCCCTGCGCCTCACGAGCCAAGGTTACCTCGTTCAAACGGCGGCATCGGGAGAAGAGGCCCTTACCATCCTTCGCTCCTTCGAGCCGGACATTATTGTGGTGGATCTTGTCATGCCTAACCTGTCGGGACTGGACGTTCTTGCCCGGGTCAAACAGACCGCGCCGGAACTGCTCGTCATTGTGCTGACTGCCAGGGGGACCGTGAAGGACGCGGTCGAAGCGATGCAGCTCGGAGCCTTCGATTTTGTGGCCAAATCCATTGACATGGACGACCTCCACCACGCGCTACGTCGGGCGACGGATCTATTGACGTTGCGCCGTCAGGTCCAGCTCCACAGCGGTCAGGATGCGAAGCGCTATGCGATCGATCGTATCATCGCGAACAGTCCCGCCATGCAGACGTTCATGCAACAGGTTCGAGAATTGGCCAAGAGCGATCGCGTGACCGTTCTGCTCCAAGGTGAGACCGGGACGGGCAAGCAGTATATGGGGCGTGTTATCCATTTCAACAGTCCACGAGCGGACAAGCCTTGCATGGAAGTGGATTGTCCTTCCATCCCGCGTGAATTGTTCGAGAGCGAATTGTTCGGTCATGAGAAAGGATCGTTTACGGGGGCTGCAGGACGGAAGTGCGGGCTGATCGAACTGGCCGAAGGCGGGACGATCATCTTCGATGAGATCGGCGACTTGCCGCTCCCGCTGCAAGCGAAGCTTCTGCGGGTGATCGAAGAGCGGACGTTGCGTCGTGTCGGAGGATCGGCCACCATTCCTGTGGACGTCCGGTTTATGGCGGCGACGAATCGCGATCTCAAGGAAGCGGTTGCAAAAGGCGAGTTTCGCGAAGATCTCTACTATCGGCTCAACGTGGTGATGCTCACGGTCCCGCCGCTTCGCGAACGAAGCGATGAGATCATTCCCCTCGCCGAACAATTTCTCATTCGTTCTGCTGTTGCGCTCAAGAAACCAGTGCGTACATTGGGGGAGAGCGCACGGATTCTCTTACGCCAGTACCGCTTCCCGGGCAACATCCGTGAGTTGAGCAATCTCATGGAGCGGGCCGTCCTGTTTTGCCAAGGCGCAACCCTCGAAGCCGCCAACTTCCCCTCCGATGTCCAAGGCGTCAGTCAACCGTCGGCCGCAACCTTACCTACACGTGCGAGTCTTGCGCCGGATGCGTCCGATCCTTCCGCGGTGCAGCTCGCCTTCCGGGTTGGAGAGGAATCGCTGCATGACCTGGAAGATCGAATCATTGCCGAGGTGTTGCAACGATCGAACGGGAACAAGACCCAGGCGGCAAAATATCTGGGCATCACGCGCTGGATGCTCGACAGACGGCGCAAGTCTTCTTAACTCCCACACTTCATAATCGTTCCTGTTGAATCAGGGATTCGAGACCATTCAGCTTCCTCTGTTCCTCATATGTGACAGAGGGTAGGCGGCATGGGTCCTGAGCAAGGGCGCGTCATCTGCTGCACGGCCATGAAGATTGAGGCGCTCAAGCAGACCATCGCGAAAAACAAGTGGAACGCCGTGATTCTCGGTATCCGCGCCGATGAGGAAGGCACGCGGGCAAAAGAGCGCTATTTCTCATTGCGCGACAAGCACGGGGAATGGGATTTCCGCGACCAGCCGCCGGAACTCTGGGATCAATACAAGACGACCTTTCCCGCCGGTTCTCACGTGCGTGTGCATCCCCTGCTGGACTGGACCGAACTCAACATCTGGGAATACCTCGAACTGGAAAAGATTTCCCTTCCCTCCCTGTATTTCGATCGGGGAAACGGCACACGATACCGCAGTCTAGGGTGCGTGCCCTGTACCGGTTCCGTGAACCCCTGCGCCTCAACCGTTCAGCAGATCATCACGGAGTTGCGGACCACGACAAGCGCTGAACGAGGCGGACGCGCGCAGGATGAAGGCCGCGGGATGGAAACACTCCGCAAGCTCGGACATATGTAACCCGCCTCCGTTTCGTGCCCCTAGCCTCCTGACCCGCGACATTGCTCGCACGACAGGCTGTGGGGGCGAGAGCCACGTGCAGGCGTGCACAGGGCGTGTGTGGCCGCACTGGTTCCTCAGTATATGGAAGCACTCTCGTTGGTGGCGTCATCAAGTGGGCGCGTGACTTCTCCTTGTTTAC
>JAOUEB010000445.1 GCA_029858925.1 Nitrospira sp. | reverse complement strand
TTTTCCTGCCCATGATCGTCACGAGTTCCTCCTTCCTGCATGCAGCCTAGGAGAGGAACAGGGGACAGCAACTTTTCAGGAGATTTTCGCGGACGACCGAGCGGGCGTAGCGTGGATGTGAGGCCGAGCAGGGCGGCGATCCTCGCTTGCCAGTCCGCGGTCCCGGAGGGTTGCTGCCGATTTACGCAGGTATGCAGCCTCAAGCTGACTGTTCTCGCATCGGTAGCCGGTTGCACAACCAGATGGAAAGGAGTGGGCATGAGACAGACGCCGAAGAGCGTCACGGGGTATGTCGCTTTCGCGATGGCGAGCAAGTCGAAGAAGGCCGTGTAGTCGCCGTCCTTGTGGAACACGGTCGCGCCGCCGTTTCCACGATTCGGCACGTGGTCGGCCACTTGTCCACGAGGAATGTGAGGCAGAAGAAGACTATGGTACGTCAGACGGGAGCCAGGAGGAAATGAAAAGTGGTGGTTTCGTTCTTACTTGCACAGCCGTATGATTGAAAATTGTTTGGAGATCAGAGCGAGCTTGGCTTTCTTGTCCAAAGATTTGATCGCCGCCTCACGTTTGAGCGCCGCACCTTGTGTGTCATGAGCCTCGCCATAGCGGATCATGACCGGCCTGCGATGTTTTGTATATTTTGCGCCCAGACCCTTGTTGTGCGCATTGAATCGCCGTTTCAGATCGTTCGTGATGCCGGTATAGAGACTCTTGTCCGAACATTCCAAGATATAGACAATCCACGTCATCCTGATGCATCCATTCTGTCTCTGGACCTGCCGCATCGGCAGAGATGCACAATCCGGTTCAGCGCGGTGCGGTCGATTTCATCAGGCTGTCAGCTTGCGGCGGCAGGAAGCCGAGATAGCCGCGATGCCGTTCCGCCAGTTCTAAGACTGAGAACGGCCGACCATCGACTGTCTCAGGAGCAGAAAAGATTTGCCGGAGGCGGTCCCCGCGGTTTCCGACAATATTCCCAGCAAATACGACGCCGTTCTGTTTGAGCCGCTCTACAGCCTTCTCAATATCTTCGACACGTACCGCGATATGGTGAAAGATCTGGTCGCCGAATTTCTTGACCCACCCGGGGATGATACTGGTTTTGCCTCGATCATCGGTATAGGCCTGATCGACGAAGAGTGCAGGGTATCCGGCCTTGCGATAGACTTTGGCATACCAGTCGTCATACTCGATCGTTTCATCGTAGGCATAGCCCAGCGCGACGAACGGTTCTGCTCCATGATCGATATCGAATGTGCGGATCGTTAGATGGTCGATCACGGGGGAGAGTCCGACACCGGCATCATCAAGCATGGTCTTCAGCATTTTGGCGGCCAGATTCTGCCGAATATAGTCTGCGACCATCCGTTCAATCAATGCGTCCAATGCTGCGGCGCGATCCGTCATGGCGGTTCCTCTTCGAGTTCAAGTCGTTTTGTCAGCGGTCATGTATCATTGGTCATTCGTGAAAGACTTGAGAGTCCTTCTTGCAAATGACGTATGACCACTGACCGATGGACGGTTCACTCTCCAAATGTGATGCCCTGGGCCAGCGGCAAATCAGTTCCCCAGTTGACCGTATTGGTTTGGCGTCGCATGTAGGCTTTCCAGGCATCCGATCCCGCTTCTCGCCCGCCACCCGTTTCTTTTTCACCGCCGAATGCCCCGCCGATTTCAGCTCCGGACGTGCCGATATTGATGTTGGCGATGCCGCAGTCGCTGCCGGCGGCTGAAAGAAATTGCCCGGTGCGGCGGATGTCGTTCGAGAACATGGCGGAGGAGAGCCCTTGAGGGACGTCGTTTTGCATGGCGATGGCTTCCTCGATCGTTCGAAATGTCATGATGAATAAAATCGGAGCAAAAGTTTCACGCTGCACGATGGGCCAGTGGTTCTGCGCGCGGACGATCGTAGGTTCCACAAAATGTCCGGGCCGATTCACCACATGGCCGCCGTAGAGTATCTTTCCCCCCTCTTTTTTCACCTCATCGAGGGCGGCGCGATAGCCCGCGACCGCAGCCTGGTCGATGAGCGGCCCCAATAGGACCTCCGGCTCCAGAGGATTCCCGATACGGACTTGGGCGTACGCCTTCACCAACTTGCCTACCAACTCTTCGTAGCGCGACTCATGGATGAAGAGGCGTCTGGTGGTCGTGCAACGCTGACCAGCGGTTC
>JAOUEB010000444.1 GCA_029858925.1 Nitrospira sp. | reverse complement strand
CGTGCGCCCACAGTGTGATGCGATGACGAAACGTCCCTGCGAGGAGATGTGCATCGATCCATCCCAAACCTTGTCCACATAGCGTATGAGCTTCAATAAACGCCAGCAGCTCTTCATGCTCGATCACGGGTATGGCCGGTAGCTCGGCCAGGGATGCAAGCACTTCGGTTCGACGTTTCATCTGGCCGCAGGCTAATTCGCCGATGATCAGCGGATGGCACACCACACGAGTTTCGTCCAGCAACCGGCGGAGTCCGGGAGAGTCGCTGCGAAAGTGATCGATCCACACGAACGTATCGACCAGCATCGGTATGGTTAGGCGGAACGGCGGCGGCGGCGGATGTCCTTGATATAGGGTTCACTACCCCCAAGGCGGGCCAATCGTTTGGCGGCTTCGCGGGAAATAAGGGCCTCAAGCCCCAAGCGCACAAGCTGGGGTTTTTCCTGAACGCCCGTCAGCTGCGCCGCGCGCTTGATAAGCTGATCATCAATGGTGAGCGTCGTTCGCATAGGTACCATATGTCTTGTTGATAGAGCTGCTGTCAAGCATTCTCACTCTGGGTAGTCAAATTAGCAACAACCCAGTCGATCGCGCTTTCTTCCAGGATGGAGTCAGGATAAATGTCTTGAATGCCGGTATGCCTCCTGGAAATGTGGACTGGATCTCCCGCAGCAGGGGATAGGAATGTGGAGGAGCCAAGTGCGGTGTGCATTGCTCGATCAAGTGGTCGAGCCACCGGGCTTGTTCGTGCACGAGTGTGATGGTGCAGTCGCCGGATGGCCCTGGAAGCAAGAGTCTGGTCTTCTTTCCTGCCGATGCGCAGACTGGTTCCCCACCAAGCCAGACAACACGCCGTTCCGCCTTGGGGTTATCTTCAACGACTCTGTTCTTGAGCAGGCGCGCGACCCACTGAGGAGGGACGCGCGGCTTCGGCGCGCGGTGCTCGAACCAGTCACGGACATCCATGTCCAAACCACGGTTTTCGAGAAAATTGAGCATCGACCGCCTGAGTCCTTCACCGAGCCATTGGGGCGTCTCCCCGGTTCGATCCCGATGCAGCAGATCGTTGTCCGCAAACCCCTGAAACTCCGGTCCGATGATGCGCAGACCATGAGATGCCGGATTGAGGCCGACCGGGCTATGGGCCGTGGCGGTGAAGCGATGCCAAAAGGCGGATTGAATCAGATCTGCCGCGACCAACTGCCGCACGCGCTCCAGCGAGTCCACGGTCTCCTGGACCGTCTCGGATGGGAATCCATACATGAGATAGGCATGGACCAAGATGCCAGCGTCTCGAAACGCCGCGGCGACCAGCGCGGTTTGATCGACCGTAATACCTTTCTTCATCTTCTCCAGTAGACGATCCGAGGCCGCTTCGAGCCCCGCCGTCACCGCGATACAGCCGGAGGCGGCGAGCAGGCGGCAGAGGTCCAGGGAGAATGCCTCCTCGAACCGGATATTGCCCCACCATGAAATGCCGATCTTTCGTTCCAACAGGGCCAACGCCAGCGATTTGAGCGCGGCGGGGGGCGCCGCTTCATCCACGAAATGAAAACCCCGTCGTCCCGTCTCGGCGATCAATTGTTCGATCTGTCCGATAAGCCGGTTGGTCGGGGTCATCTCGTAGCGGCTGATGTAATTGAGCCCCACGTCGCAAAACGTGCATTGCTTCCAATAGCAGCCATGCGCCACGGTCAGTTTGTTCCAATGGCCTTCCGACCAGAGGCGATGCATGGGGTTGATACTGTCGAGGATCGTCAGATAGCGGTCTAATTTCAGCCCGCGATAGGTCGGACAGCCAACATCATCCATCGAAAAGTCAGCGGCCGATGGATCGTCGGCAAAGAGGACTCTGTCCTTTTCCCGGTAGAACGTGCGGCACAGGGCCGTGCGCGGCCGCAAATCGGACAGATGTTCGATCAGAGAGAGGAGCGGCCGTTCGCCGTCGTCGAGCGTGATGAAGTCAACAAAATCGAACACGCGGGGATCGGCCACGCGCCGCAATTCGGTATTGGCATAGCCGCCGCCCAACGCAATCGACAGATCCGGCTGGCGGCGTTTGATCGTTTGCGCGATACGGAACGCGCCATACAGGTTGCCGGGAAACGGCACGGAAAGGCAGACCAGCGTCGGATTGACTCGATCGAGATGGGCGTCGAGCGCATCCAGCATGAAT
>JAOUEB010000443.1 GCA_029858925.1 Nitrospira sp. | reverse complement strand
GTTCTTTCCGGCCTGTTGGCGGGGCTCGCTCTCGGATCGAGTCTGCTTGAACGGGCCGGGTTCATCGATTCGAAACGGGCGCTGTGGTTGTACGGCGCTCTCCTCTTTGGCGTGCTCTATTGGGCCGTCCTGGTTCCACCGTTCCCTCCCGATCAGTCCCCTCCCGATCGTCGCGCCATACCACAAACCGAGATAACCGGCCGCATCGTGTGGCCTGTTCAGCACGGTCCTGGCCGCCAGACCCTGATGATCGAGTTTCAAGAGACCGATTCAGAGTCGAGACGGATGCGTCTCGTGTGGCGGGATCCTGACGGCGCCTTGTACCAAGGAGATCTGGTGTCGTTTCGAGTGAGGCTCCATCCCCCAAGCGGGTCATTGAATCCGGGAGGGTTCAACTATGCCGCCTATTTGGAGCGTCAGGGAATCAGCTTCACGGCGACGGTTACGGGGGAGCATGCGGTGCGTATCTTGGAGTCAGGCGCAGAGACCTGGCGCTGGATGGCATGGAATCGAATCGACCGCTGGCGGGCCATGATTCGAAATGCGGCGGTCAGTACGCTGAGCCAGCCCGCTCTCGGAATTTTCCTTGGAATCATTATCGGAGAACGGGGATTCCTTCAACAGGAGCTCCAGGAATGGTTCATGGCCACGGGCACGGTACATCTGTTGTCGATCTCAGGATCGCACCTCGGTCTTGTGGCACTCGTCCTCTTTTGGGTCAGCAAGCAGGTGATCTTGAGATTTCCGCCGACGATTCTCCTGGGATTATCTCGCACCATCACTCCCACAAGGATCGCCATTCTCGCCACCTGGCCGACTGTTGCGCTGTATGCCTGGCTGGCAGGAGCCGAACTGGCGACCATCCGTTCTTTGGTGATGATTACGTTTGCCTTGGCCGCGTTATGGTTGGGGCAGGAGCGTCGCGCGCACCATGCCATGGCGGCGGCCGCGGTGATCATCCTGTTGCACGATCCGCGCGCTCTGTTTGACATCTCGTTCCAGCTTTCCTTCCTTTCGGTGTTTATGATCATCCACACCGTGCAGTGGCTGGGGTCTTGGAACGAGGAAACGGCGGCCGCCGAAGGGAACCGCGCGCAGGCCGTTGCCAGGCATGGCCGAGACGCGTTCTTGATGAGCGGAACAGTGACATTGGCCACACTTCCTGTCGTGGCCGCCTACTTCAATCAAGTCCCTTGGATGGGAGTCGTGACGAACCTGCTTGCCGTCCCATTCACAGGAGTCCTGCTGGTTCCACTGGGATTGCTCGCCGCGGCCTGGACGGTCGTGACCGGCGCCGACGCTCTCATCATCGGAACGATCTTGGAACAGCTGCTAGTCTGGATGGTTCAGGGACTTCGCTGGTGCGCCGGCATTCCTGGCGGGGCGTGGCATGTCGCGGCTCCTTCGATGCCCGCCATCGTGCTGTTTTACGCAGGGCTGATCATGGTCAGTGTCGGCAGTGTGTCACGTCGTTTCCGCATTGCCGGGGCGGGCGTGGTTCTCTTCTTCCTGTGCTGGTGGGTGGCTTCTCCACGTCTTGGACAGGATAGCGATCGCTGGCGGGTGACGTTTCTCGACGTGGGGCAGGGGGACAGCGCCGTAATCGAATTGCCCGATGGGCAAACGGTGCTGATCGACGGAGGGGCGCGGTATGAGCGCTTTGATATGGGGCGCGGGGTGGTGGCGCCGTTTCTTTGGAATCGGGGAATTAGCTATGTCGATCATGTCATAGGAACGCATGAGCAGCTCGATCATGTCGGCGGGCTGATCTGGGTCCTCCGTCATATTCCGGTCCGGGACTATTGGGCAAATGGTGTTGTGCGGTCCGAACAATTTTCCGCCGATCTTATTGCTGCGCTGAACGACAAACAGATACCGCAACACATCGCGGTTCGCGGGCAAGAGCTGTTGCGATCAGGTGTCTGCAAACTGACCATTCTCAATCCGCCCGAGGAGGTTATGGCTGAGCAAGCGATGCAGCGTCCGAGCGGAACAGTGCTGAACAATCAATCCATCGTTTCGCGATTGCAATGCGGCGCGCACTCCATTCTATTCGCGGCGGATATCGAGGTCGATGGCCTGCGCCGGCTGGGCGAGGAGGGGCGCAGGCCGGTGACAGTCGTGAAGGTCCCCCATCACGGCGCGCGCAGTTCGCTCGATCGCGAGTGGCTGAGACAG
>JAOUEB010000442.1 GCA_029858925.1 Nitrospira sp. | reverse complement strand
GCTGATGGCACAGGACCGGAATTGGAATCGAAACGAGCCAATGGGCTGATCCGATCACATGCTATAAGCCATACGCTATACGCTCTTTCCCTCTGCGAGGCACGGACCGTTGGAGCAGAAATCATGCGGGTCAAGAAGGAAGACGGTCCGAAAGGCTGGCAAGATGCAGCTGAAAGCGGCCGGCGGTGACATCGTCCACATAGCGTCTGAGCGCTTCGCGCACAACCGGGAAGGCAATCTGGCTCCATGGAATCGCAGTAAGAGGAAACAGCCCCACTTCCAAGCTCTCCGCCCCCGCTTCATAGGCCGACGTGAGCATTCTGCCGCGAAAAACCATGTACACCTGTCCGATATGGGGCAAGCTCAACACGGCATGAAGCCCGGTGATCTCCACATCGGCTTGCGCCTCTTCCTTGGTCTCTCGAATCGCAGCCTGCTCAGTGCTTTCGCCGATTTCCATGAACCCGGCGGGAAAGGTCCAGAGTCCTGTTTTGGGCTCGATCGCCCGGCGGCATAGAAGGATCTGATCCTCCCACTCCGGAATACAACCCGCGACAATCTTCGGATTGTGGTAATGAATAGCCTGGCAGCTGTCGCAGACGAATCGAGCTACATTGTCGCCGAGAGGAATCTTCCTCGACACCGATTTTCCGCAGGCGCTGCAAAAATTCATGAATGGCCCTCTCCACACAATGACCGGCAAGGAAAATGGATAGCACAAATCACCGATTCTTTGCACCCTGCCCTCGCGGGCTTGAACCCCTGCTCGAAGCTGAGCTCCATGGCTTCGGTGTGTCTGCAATAGCCAAAACAGACGGCGGCGTCGGTTTCCACGGCCCCTGGACGGCCATGTACCTGGCGAATCTGAAATCTCGCATCGCCAGCCGCATTCTCTGGGAAGTCGGGCAGAGCCCCTACCGCACGGAGAACGACATCTATCGCGCAGCCTATGCGCTGGCCTGGCCCGATTGGTTTACCCCCTCGCAGACGATCAAGGTCAAGGTCAGCGCGCGCCGCTGCCCACTGCCCAGCCTGGACTTCCTCACGCTCCGAATCAAAGACGCGATCTGCGACAAGTTCGTCGCCCTGCGCCACAAGCGGCCTAACGTCGATACCGTGCGCCCAAACGTTCGTCTCGACGCCTTTCTCGACCCGAGCACCGTCACATTTTATCTCGACACGTCCGGCGAACCACTCTTCAAACGCGGGCATCGAACGGCGTCCGTCGACGCGCCGCTAAGAGAGAATCTGGCAGCCGGCATACTGCGGCTTGCCGGCTGGACGCCGGACCAAACCCTGCTCGATCCCATGTGCGGGAGCGGAACCATTCCGATCGAAGCCGCCTTGATGTCCCGGCGGATTGCGCCGGGGATTTCTCGCAACTTTGCCTTCGAGCGGCTGCTGGCCCATGATGACCCGCGCTGGCGCCGCCTCCGCGAAGAGGCCGGGGCCGAACAATTAGCCGAAACGCCGGCGCCTATCTACGCCTCGGACCACGATCCTGCTGTGGTGAAGGTCGCGCAACGGACGTTTCAAGGCGCGGGGGTTGCCGGCGATATTCGCCTGAAGCAAAGCGATATCTTCTCGCTCGACGCGCCCGCCGACCGAGGCGTGATGGTCATCAACCCTCCCTATGGCGTCCGCCTGAGCCAAGCGGATGAGTTGGCATCTTTTTACCCCCGGCTCGGCGACTGGCTCAAGAAAGGGTTCCCCGGCTGGCGCGTCTATATCTTGACCGGCGACATGCGCGCGCAGAAGTTGATCGGCTTGGCCCCGTCCAAAAAACTTCCGCTCTTTAATGGATCACTGGAATGCCGGTTGTACGAGTTCAAGATCGTGGAAGGCTCCATGCGGAGAAAGACCCAACTTCAAAATGATCACGGATGACCTTGCGCAAGAGTTTGTTCGACGATGAATAACTCCTGGAACCTGCCGACGTGCTTTCTCCTGCTCATCATCTTGCAGGGCTGTAGCATGACCGAGGAATTCGCTCGGCTGGGACCGCCCCCAGCCTCCACCACGAGGAGTCAGATGCGCGAGCCGATCATCGCGCGTGTGACGGCGACAGTCCGCCAGGATCTCGACCGCCTGGCCCATGAAGCCGCGACAATCATTCAAACCGCCCACGAGAATGTCGAGCACGTTCCCGCGCGATTCAAGCGACGGCTGGTTGTCGATGCGCTT
>JAOUEB010000441.1 GCA_029858925.1 Nitrospira sp. | reverse complement strand
TCCGGCGTCGTCAACCCTGCAAACCCCATAATGAACCGTTCCCCGGCGCGCCTCACATGGGTGACAGTGGTGTCCATCGTCTTGCCGTCCTTCGCCACCAGACTCACGCTGGTCAACGCCTCAAAGCGACCGGGAACATCACTCAGCGAACGAACCTTGACCGCACCCTTGACGCCAAACGGGCGTTCAATCCGTCCTACCGTCACCGTATCGAGATCGCTCACCATAAGAAAGAGCGCTACTTGGCGGCCGTCGCCTTCCGCGCGGACTTTTCCGCCTCAAACTGCTTCCAGACGCCGGCCCGGCGCAGCAAGGTTCGCACGGTGACAGAGGGCTGAGCTCCCTGACGCAACCATGTCAGGACGCGCTCCTGCTTAAGCTCCGGCAGACCGGCGCTCTTCAACGGGTCGAAGATTCCAAGAATTTCAAGAAAACGCCCGTCTCGGGCCTTTCTCGAATCGGCTGCCACCAGCCGATACATCGGTCGTTTGTGTCTTCCGGTCCGAGCGAGTCTCAAATGAACTGCCACACTGTCCTCCTTGTGATGATCCGTTAAGGTTAAGGTTAAGGCTGAGTCTAAGGAGAAAGGCCGATTTCGATCTCGACCTCAGCCTACTTCATTACATCGACCGCATGAGCTGGGCGAGTTGCCGCCGCCCTCCTGCGCCGGTCATGGCTTTTGCCAGTTTCTTCGCCGAGAGAAATTGCTTGATCAACCGATTCACGTCTTGGACCGAGGCGCCGCTTCCGCGCGCGATCCGCTTTTTCCGGCTTCCGTTGATAATGGTGTGGTCGCGACGCTCTCGTATCGTCATGGAGTCGATCATGGCGGCCACCCGGCCCATTTCCCGCTCCGGCTTGTCTCCCTCGATCGCGCTCTTGAGCTTCTGCCCGCCCGGAAGCATGCCGAGAATCTGATCCAACGAACCAAGACGTCCCATTTGCCCGATCTGGGCGCGAAAATCCTCCAGTGTGAACGTATTGCTGACCAGCCGCTTCTGCGCGGCTTCGGCCTGCTCGCGAGAGATGGTTTCTTGCGCTTTTTCGATGAGCGACAGCATGTCGCCCATCCCGAGAATGCGCGACGCCATGCGATCGGGGTGAAACGCTTCGAGTGCATCCAACTTTTCCCCGACACCGAGAAACTTGATCGGCTTGCCGGTGACGGCTCGAATCGACAAGACCGCGCCTCCGCGCGCGTCGCCTTCCACCTTCGTCAGGATGATGCCAGTCACACCGATCTTGTGATCAAACTGGCCGGCCATCGTCACCGCGTCCTGGCCGGTCATCGCATCGGCAACCAGCAAGACCTCTTGAGGGGCCACTGCCGCCTTCACCGCGACGAGTTCTCCCATCAATTCGTCGTCGATGTGGAGCCGCCCTCCCGTATCCAGCACAACCAGATCGAAGCCCTGCTCCCGTCCCTGCTCAACACCGGCTCGGCAGATACGCACGACATCCGATTGAACGGCGTGCGCCTGATCGGCGCGATACACATCGATTCCAAGATCGCGTCCCAGTGCGCTGAGCTGTTCGCCGGCTGCAGGCCGGCGCGGATCAGCCGCGACCAACAATACGCGCTTGCCTTGCTGCTTGAACAGGCGGGCCAGCTTGCCGCAGGTCGTCGTCTTGCCCGCGCCTTGCAGTCCGACCATCATCACCACGGTAGGCGGATGCGCGTTGAGCGCAAGCCCCGAACGCTCGCGCCCCATCATGTCGCTCAATTCGTCCCAGACGATCTTGACGACCTGATGGCCAGGAGTCAGGCTTTGCAGCACCTCTTGTCCGATCGCCTTTTGGCGGACACGCTCAATGAACTCCTTCACGATCTTGAAGTTGACGTCGGCTTCGAGCAGCGCAAACCGCACGTCCTTCAACGCTTCGGTGATATTCTGCTCCGTGAGCACACCCTGCCCGCGAAGTTTCTTCAACACCTTTTCGAACTTATCGCTCAGTGCGTCAAACATACGACCACAAAAAGGAACGAGGCCATCGAGGCCTTGCGCCAAATCTCCGATCACCTCGAAAAATTTAGAAAAAGAGCATCGGTGAGTGTATAGAAGCGAAGAATGCAAGTCAAGGCGGCGGCGAGGCTGTGTCAAGTCGGTGATTTGTTGACTTGATGGGAGCCTTTCGATATGGTGCCTTTACGGTACCGCTGTCACAATGCCCTGTTTCATAACGGAGGA
>JAOUEB010000032.1 GCA_029858925.1 Nitrospira sp. | reverse complement strand
CGCCACCTGTGTCTGCAGCGACGTCAGTTGTTCACTCGTGCGTTGGCTGAGATGTTGGTCTCGTTGGATCGCCGCGCGAAACTCGGTCGCGGCGGCGTCTTCGGCTCTATTTGCGGCTCGCAGCTCCGCAATATGCCGATCTAAGTCGCTTATGTCGGCGCGTTCCGCATCAAGAGAGCGGGTCAGTTCATCACGCTCGGCCTTGATCTGGTCATAGGCATGCTGGCTGACACAGCCGACTCCGGCCAGCAAGATGCTGGCAAGAATACAGCTGGTGGTTCGTCGACCGCCAAGAGACTGGTTCACAGCAGTTGGGTGCATCATAAACTCCATCATCGGTTGATGGACCGACTTGGACCGGCGATGCGGCTTCCTCGTCGATCTGGTGCGTAGCTGTACGTAGTGTCTCAAAAGTCGTTGGTTCTGGCAATAGATGTATGAAACTGCGCAGGCGGGGAGGCCGTGCGCCCGGTGCATCAACGTGGCGATCTTGGACACGACGGAATGGATCGCGTACTATGCGGATCGACTATGACGGGCATACCACAGGCAGATTCTTCGACTGAGCCGTTTCGCTTGCCGTCGTCGTGTGAGCCGGCGTTGTTGGAGCGGTTTCTCAAGGCCGAAGCCATGGCGCTCTGGGCCGTGCGGTCATCGCAGTTGCAAGAGGTGCCGGCGAACGTCCGCACGTTTCTGCGGCAGCACGAAGAGGATGAGCAACGCCACCTGGCCCAGTTTGAAACGCTACTCGCCCATCGGGCGCATGAGCGCGGGCGGCTTCCGTCTGTGCCTCAGCAATGGCCGGCACTCGCCGTGCAACTGTTCGGATATGAAGCCCTCGGACTCGAGTTTGCGCTCTTACTAGCCGATCTCCGCCCTGACCTCACCTCGATTCTTGAGGATGAGCTGACGCACGTCGGATTTTTCGAGCGCGAGATCAGGAAGATTCTTTCCGGTGAACCGTCTGCAGCGGAACATGCGAGAATGTCTGCGCGCGCGTGGTGGCGAAAGTTGCCGCGAACACTCAATCGATATCTGGAACATGCAGCGCTTGAGCCCTATCGCCAGGAACTTGCGCGCAGAATATTATCCGCGATCGAATGTCGGCTGATCGAAACCGGGCTGTTAGAGCAATAAGGCTACTGGATTGAATCGCTTTCGCAAGGCTGCGTCGGAGGCAGTCCGGCGACCGCGCCGATCTTGCGGTATTTGTGTTCGCGGTGGGCCAGAAGCTGTTCAACGGAAAGATCGGCCAGATTGAAGAACTGATTCGTCAGGGCTTTACCGACCAATGCGCAGACGGCTTTTGGTTCGCGATGCGCGCCGCCTAGTGGTTCAGGCACAATATCGTCGATCACGCCAAACTCAAGCAGGTCCTTGGCCGTCATTTTCAGCGCAGCTGCGGCGTCGGGAACTTTTTGAGGATTGTCCCAGAGAATGGCCGCACAGCCTTCCGGTGAAATCACCGAATACACCGAATGTTCCAGCATTAAGACACAATCCGATACCCCTAATGCCAATGCGCCGCCGCTCCCGCCTTCGCCGATGATGACGGAAATGATCGGAACCCTCAAGCGAGACATGACAAACAGGTTTCGCGCGATGGCTTCAGCCTGCCCGCGCTCCTCGGCTCCGATGCCGGGATAGGCGCCCGGTGTGTCGATGAAGGTGATGATCGGCCGGTTGAATTTTTCCGCCATCATCATGAGCCGGCGCGCCTTCCGGTAGCCTTCCGGGTTGGGCATGCCGAAATTCCGCTGCATCCGTTCCTTGAGCGTTTTGCCTTTTTGATGTCCAATCATCATCACGGTTCGATCGTTGAACCGCGCGAAGCCTCCCACAATGGCCCGGTCGTCTCCGAAGGCGCGATCTCCATGAAACTCCAAGAAGTCGCGGCTCAATTCATTGATATAGTCGAGCGTGCTGGGACGGAGCGAGTGGCGTGCCAGTTGGGTTCGTTGCCAGGGAGTCAGGTTCTGGTAGAGTTCATACTCGACTTGCGCGAACTTCGTGCGGAGTTTTCGGATATCGCTTTGAGCTGAAGTCTTGCCGCCAGCTGCCGCAGCGGAGAGTTTCTCGATCTTTTCTTCAATCTCACGCAACGGTTGTTCAAATTCTAGATAATCACGCATAGACCTCCAGACAGTGAAGGGAGATGCTCAGGGTGCGGAGCCAGCCGCCTGTTCCGTCCTTGGAAATAGCCCCCCTAAGATAGCAAAAAGAGGGCTCCTTTGCCTAGCACTTCTTCAATATCGGATACGAAATGCTCGCTGGCAGACACAGTCAGATTTGGAAGGGGAGCGGTATCGGCTTCCAGCGCGGCCTCCATCTGAAACGAGAGTGAGACCGTGGTTCCCCCCGGATGTCGCTTGAGAATCTCGCGCAGACGGAGAAGCTGATCCTGGACTTCAGGCCGATCCGAGAGCCGGATATGGACCCGCTTGACCGCTTGTTTCTGGACTTCGGCCAGTGGTTCGATCTTGCTGACACGGAGCTTTGTGCCCTTGTCGCCTCGGTCGATCGTCCCGCTGATGCGGACCAGCCGTTCAGGCGCGATGAGCTCACCTGCCGCTTTAAAGAGATCTGGAAACACGATGACTTCCACCGTGCCGTGCAGATCTTCCAGGGTCAGATAGGCCATTCGGTCGCCCTTCTTGGTCAGCGTCGTTTTGACCGAGGCGATGATGCCGCAGAGCTTGACCTCTTTGCCGTCCGACAATTCCGTGAGACCGGTCGTCGTCGCGTTCGATAAGGCGCCGATGGTGGTTTCGTAGCGGCTTAACGGATGAGCGGAGATATAGAACCCGGTCAATTCGCGCTCATGCGTGAGCCGTTGGGCCTGATCCCATTCCGGAATGGACGGCAGCGGAGGCGCGGCCAACGTACTCGACGCCTCCTGGCCGGAGAACTCGTCGCCGAAGATGCTGGTTTGTCCAAGCTCCCGCTCCCGTTGCGCGGCGGCGCCTTCTTCAATCGCTTGATCGAGGACAGCCATGAGCTGCGCGCGCTTAGCGCCGGTCGAATCAAAGGCTCCGGTCTTGATCAACCCTTCCAACATCCGCTTGTTCGCCTTGCGGAGGTCGATTCGCCTGCAGAAGTCGAAAAATGATGCGAACGGACCGCTCTCATTGCGAATCACCACGATAGATTCAACGGCGCCCTCGCCCACGTTCTTGATTGCCGCCAGGCCGAAGCGAATCACGCCGTCGGCCACAGCGAAGTTCTTTTGGCTCGCATTCACGTCCGGGCCCAGCACTTTGATGCCGAGATCGCGGCACTCGGTGAAGTACCCCATGATTTTGTCGGTGTTGCCCATGTCCGTCGTCATGAGTGCCGCCATGAATTCGGTCGGGTAGTGAGATTTCAAATAGGCGGTCTGGTAGCAGATGACGGCATAGGCGGCGGCGTGCGACTTGTTGAAACCGTAGCCGGCAAACTTCTGAATGAGCTCGTAGAGTTTCTCGGCTTTCTTCTCGGGGATGGAGTTGTTCTTCGCGCCCTCCAGGAACTGGACGCGGAGTTTTTCCATTTCCTCCGGCTTCTTCTTGCCCATGGCGCGCCGAAGAATGTCGGCTTGTCCCAGTGAAAACCCCGCCACCTTATGGGCAATCGCCATGACCTGTTCTTGGTACACGATGACGCCATAGGTATCCTTGAGGATCGGTTCCAATTCAGGCGTTTCGTAGACGATGGGAACTTTGCCTTGTTTGCGCTTGATAAAGTCAGGAATCAAATCCATCGGGCCTGGCCGATAGAGGGCGATGATGGCGATGATGTCCTCGAACCGATCGGGCTTGAACCCGGTGAGCAGGTCGCGCATGCCGGAGCTTTCCAGCTGGAACACGCCGGTCGTCTTTCCGGAAGAGAGCAGCGCAAATGTCTTGTGATCGTCGAACGGCAACCCATCGACGATCAACAGAGGCTGGCCAGGCCTCGACTCATTGATCAAGGTTTCGGCCCGCCGGATCATGGTGAGGGTCTTGAGGCCAAGGAAGTCGAACTTCACTAAGCCGATCTTCTCGACATCGCCCATCGAATACTGTGTGACGATTTCGTCATTGGCCCCTTTATAGAGCGGGACATGGTCCGTCAGCGGGCCCTCGGAGATCACGACACCGGCGGCATGGGTCGACGCATGCCGGGCAAGGCCTTCCAGCGACTGCGCAACCTCCATCAGCTCTTTGATCTTGGCGTCGGTCTGCGTCAACTCACGTAAGCGGGGTTCCTGATCGAGGGCCTGCTGAAGGGTGATGTTCAGCTGGTTCGGCACCAGTTTGGCGACCTTGTCCGCCTCCGCATAGGGCAGTTCCAGCACGCGGCCTACATCGCGGATTGCGGCCTTGGCGCCGAGTGTGCCGAACGTGATGATCTGCGCGACATGGTCGGAGCCGTACTTGTCCACGACGTAGTTGATGACTTCGCCGCGCCGGTCCATGCAGAAGTCCATGTCGATATCCGGCAAAGAGACCCGTTCAGGGTTCAGGAATCGCTCGAACAAGAGCGTGTACTCGAGCGGATCGAGATCCGTGATACGCAAGGCATAGGCGACAAGGCTGCCGGCGGCTGACCCTCGGCCAGGCCCGACCGGGATGTTCTGCGCGCGCGCAAACCGGATGATGTCCCATACAATCAAGAAATAGCCGGCAAATCCCATGGAGCAGATGACCATCAGCTCTTCCCGCAGGCGCTGCTCATACAGGGCGGAAGGCCTTGTAGTCGGACGCTCCTTGAGCCGTTCTTTCAATCCTGCCACCGTGAGGTGTTCCAGATACGTTTCTCGGTTCGTAAAGTTCTGCGGCACGGTGTATTGCGGAAGATGGGTCTTATTGAGCGCCAGTTCCAGATCGCAGTGGTCGGCAATGCGGACCGTGTTACTGACGGCGCCTGGAAATTCTGCGAACGCCGCCGAGATTTCCTCCGTCGATTTCACATAGAGTTGATCGGTATCAAACTTCATCCGGTTCGGGTCGCTCAATGTCTTGCCGGTCTGGAGGCAGAGCATCAATTCGTGGGGGTGGGCGTCTTCTTTCTTGAGGTAGTGGCAATCGTTCGTGCCGGCGAGCGGAATGCCGAGCTTCTTATGAATCTCCATCAATCCGGCATTGGCGACGCGCTGGTGGTCCAAGCCGTTCGCTTGCACTTCTAGGTAGAACTGGTCCTTGCCGAAAATTTCCTGAAATTCGCCGGCCACGGCCATAGCACCGGCCATATCTTTCTGGCCGATCAAGTAGGGAATCTCGCCGCTGAGGCAGCCGGATAGTGCAATGATGCCATCGTGATGCTCCTTGAGAAGCTCCTTATCTATCCGTGGCTTATAATAGAATCCCTCAAGATATCCTTTACTGACAATCTTGATCAGATTCTGGTAGCCGGTCAGGTTTCTGGCCAGCAAAATCAGATGGTAGTAATCGTTGTGCGCTAGTCCGCTGTCTTTCTTCGCATGCCGGCTGCCAAGCGCCATGTAGGCTTCGCATCCGATGATGGGTTTAACACCGGCACTCTTGGCTTTTCGGTAAAACTCGATGGCGCCGAACATGTTGCCATGATCTGTCATGGCTACCGCTGGCTGGCCGAATGCTTTGATCTGCTGCACGAGGGGCTCAATCTGGTTGGCGCCGTCGAGCAGACTGAACTGGGTGTGCAGATGGAGATGAACGAAGGAAGATGTCACGTGAACTGTTCCCGGTGTGATGGGATTCTAGTCAGCGGGGGAGAGGCAAGTCAATGAAGAGAGAGGGAACAATCAGCCGGTTGCGGGAAAACCCATTGAGATTCCTCTGGCCACCATCGATATCGATGGGTTAAGGCAACACCAACGAGCCAGACAAGATGTCCAATGGGATATTGCTCTTGAGGAGATGTTTGTTTGCGATGGTCCCTTGGTTTTAGATGCAGTTCATCCGCTCGACCATCTTGCAGTACAGACTGCCGGCATTTCTTCGACGAATCGGCGTCAAGACGAGGATCACGTCGGCCTAATGCACGATCGCCTCGCATCTATCGATTGCCGGGGTTGACTTCATTTTTCAAGAAGAGCAAGGTTCCCTTCCAGGTATTCTATTTTCCACCATCAAACAGGAGGAGTACGATGAAAAGGATTCTATTGTCGGCCGTTGCCCTTATGTGCCTGATCGGATTCAACGCTGTCTCGTTTGCCGATGAGTTGGGGAAGATGAAAGATGAAATGAAGGGCGAGATGAAAAGCGATATGAAGGCGACTGGAGATGCGATGAAAGAGGAAGTGACCGGACGCAAAGATGAGATGAAGGGGGCGATGGGTGCGCTGAAAGGCAAGAAGGACGAGATGAAGGGCGCGATGGGAGAGCTGAAAGGCAAGAAGGACGAGATGAAAGGCGCGATGGGAGAGCTGAAAGGCAAGAAGGACGAGATGAAGAACGAGATGAAAATGAAGAAAGACGACATGAAGGGTACGATGAAGGATGAAATGAAGTCCCAGAAAGACGCGATGAAAGGTGAAATCAAAGGGATGGCTGGGTACTAAAGCGAACCGCGTCTTTTGCTCTGCTTCAGTTACGGCCTGTGTTCGGTTCATCCGACCACAGGCCGTTCAAATCCCCCCAGAATCTGTGCCGTCTGTAAGGAAACGCAACGCCTCGGGCCAAAGGTTACGTGTCATCTATCGTGCCGCCACGTCTTCCATTGAGTTCATATCGCCTGCCAGGTACACTTCAGCCGAATAGGCTATCCGTATCGATCCGAGTACCCATGAACTCCCATCCTTCTGAATCGGCTGAGGCACGCCGCCATGCCACCGAGCCTCCCTCTCGGCAACCAGAACGGATTGTCGCCTTGGTGGTGGTCGGCCTCGTCTCGTTGTATGCGCTCTGGATACTTCGAGTAGACGGTCCGTCGCATGCTCCGCCGATCGTGGCAGAATCAGCGACGGCGGTGACGTTGTTGCCTGAAAAGGTTCCCTTGACGACGGGCGAGGAACCCATCGCCGAGATTTTCATTCGGGCCGGATGCCCGGTATGTCACACGATTCCAGGGATTCCCGGCGCAGACGGCCGAGTCGGGCCCAAGCTGACTCTTGGGACAACGGGACCACAGCGGCTCAGGGATCCGTCGTATAGCGGACAGGCCGAGACGGTTCATGACTATGTCGTTGAGTCGGTGCTTGAGCCGGAGCGGTTCATCGTTTCCGGCTACCCAAGTCGAACAATGCCCGCCTGGTATGGATCAAAACTGAGCGCGTTGGCGTTGCAGAGGATCGCTGCGTATCTCGAGCAGCAGACCGATTCAGAAATGGATCGCTGAGCCGCGTGTTGAAGTGGTCTGTATCGTCAGGGCCGTTTGCGGATCGGAGTGACATTCCCGGCCGCGCCCCCCTGAATTCTGAAGGCATCCCCGGCTGCCCCGCCGGTCTGCTTGTCGAGCAACACATTCACCGCGTCGTCGCCCTTCAGCCCTTCGAGCTTGATTTTTAGGCGAAGGTTGTTGGCACTGTCTGCGTTGATGAGCGCCTGTTCGAGGCTGATTCTGTTCTGCTTGTACAGCTGGAAAAGCACGTAATCGAAGGTTTGACAGCCTTCCTCAATTCCTTGCTCCATCGCTTCCTTTAGAGTGTCGATATCCGCTTTCTTCACCAGGTCTTTGATGCGCGGCGTATCGAGCATGATTTCCAGCGCAGGTACACGCCTGCCGTCGAGGGAGGGGATGAGTCGCTGGGAAATGATCGCGCGCAAATTGAGCGAGAGCTGCAGGTAGATCTGGGCGTGGCGTTCCACCGGGAAAAAGTTCATGATGCGTTCGACCGCCTGGTTGGCGTTGTTCGAGTGCAAGGTCGCGATGCAAAGGTGACCGGTTTCTGCAAATGTGATCGCGGCCTCCATCGTTTCGGTGTCCCGAACTTCGCCGATGAGAATGACATCGGGCGCTTGCCGCAGCGTATTCTTGAGCGCACTTTGGAAGTTTATGGTATCGAACCCGACCTCCCGCTGAGTAATGATCGATTTTTTGTGCTGATGGACGAACTCGATCGGGTCTTCCACCGTGATGATATGGCCCGGATGGGTAGAATTTCGATAGTCGATCATGGCGGCCAGCGAGGTCGATTTGCCGGAGCCGGTGGAGCCGACGACTAGCACCAGCCCGCGCTTGGTCATGGCGATGTCTTTGACGACAGGCGGAAGCTGGAGTTGATCGACCGTCTGGATTTCAGCTTTGATATGGCGGAAGACGAGTCCGACGTTGCCTCTCTGTCTGAAAATGTTGACGCGGAATCGGCCCAATTCCTTGTAGTACAGGGCCAAGTTCATCTCCATCTTTTCTTCGAATTCCACGCGCTGCTGACCACGCATCAGCGCCAAGGCCAGCGTTTCCAGCTGTTCATTGCTGAAGGGAGGGGCATCGGTCGGTTTTGTGGAACCATGAATACGGTAAATCGGTGGCGCATCGACCGTGAGATAGAGGTCGGAGGCTTCATGGTCCACCATCACTTTCACGAGGCTGCGAATATCCATGTAATTGCTCCGTTG
Source organism: Nitrospira sp. (assembly GCA_029858925.1). GTDB lineage: Bacteria > Nitrospirota > Nitrospiria > Nitrospirales > Nitrospiraceae > Nitrospira_D. The sequence continues at coordinate 528 of JAOUEB010000032.1, read as the reverse complement.
TTGTCTCTAGGCCGCTCCCGCCGCGGATCAACCGAAGAGATTGGGATTCATACTGCGCGATTGCGCTTCAGTTTTGTGCACCACGCCGCGGGTTACCAAATCGACTAATGCCATGTCCATCGTCTGCATGCCGTCTTTTTGGCTCGCCTGCATGATGCCGGGAATCTGGTGCAGCTTGGCTTCACGGACGAGATTGCGCACGGCTGTGGTGGCCACCATGATCTCCAGCGCGGCGACCCGGCCGCCGGCTTTCTTCTTGAGCAGCGTTTGTGTGATCACCGCTTCCAACGCTTCAGACAGCTGTGTTCTGATCTGTGCCTGTTGGGACGGTTGAAAGGCATCGATGATACGATCGATCGTTTTGGGTGCACTCGATGTATGCAAGGTACCGAAGACCAAGTGCCCCGTTTCCGCTGCCGTCAAGGCAAGCTGAATGGTATCGAGGTCCCGCATTTCTCCGACGAGCACGATGTCCGGATCCTCGCGGAGCGCTGATTTGAGCGCATTGGCGAAGGACAACGTATGCAC
>JAOUEB010000440.1 GCA_029858925.1 Nitrospira sp. | reverse complement strand
TCCCCGTCACCGCAACGACCGGAATGTTGAACCGGCTTCGATGGTGCGTCGCAAGCTGCTGATACGCAAATAACGGATCTCGTACACCCAAGATGAATGGGGCCGCCCGCTTCGGGTTCGTCTTGACGGCGAGCGCGCTTACATCATAGGAATCGTGGACGATTGCGCCCACCGCTCCACGCGACAGCGCAGCGCCGATGAAATCGTGTCCGTCGAAGCGATCGCCCTTCATGGCCAGAAAGAGATCTCCGGAACGGATCGATCGGCTGTCGAAGCTGATCTGCCGAACCGGCTGTTTCATCCAGCCGGCGCCTGCACCGGCCAAGACCTTGGTGCTGATGACCTCCCTCAGCTCCTCGACAGTTAACAGCGGCATAGGCTTTCTTCTCCGCACCGGACGCTCACGGCTCCGGTCATGTGCCGGTCTTGAGCCGTTCAATGGCTTCACGCGCCACTTCGCGGTCGTCGAAATGATGTTTCTTCGTGCCGATGATCTGGTAATCCTCATGCCCTTTGCCAGCGATCAATACCATGTCACCGGAACAGGCTTCTCGCACCGCCGCGCCGATAGCCTCCCGCCGATCTGCCACTTTTTGATAGTGCACATGCGGGCGCTGTTTCAAGGCATCGGCCACGCCAACCTCGACGTCCTGAAGAATCGCAAGCGGGTCCTCGGTCCGTGGGTTGTCGGAGGTCAGAATCACCACGTCGCTGTACCGCACCGCCGCTCCCCCCATCTTCGGCCTCTTCCCTCGGTCTCGGTCTCCCCCACATCCGAAGACGGTGATAATCCGCCCGGTTTTCAATGCCTGAGCGGCAGACAGCAATCGGACGAGGGCGTCCTCTGTGTGGGCATAATCGACAACGACTGCGAAATCCTGTCCCGCCATAACGCGCTCAAACCGCCCTGGCACATTGGTCACGTGCGCAACCGCCTGGCGAACCTGATCCGGCCTGGCCCCTTCATGAAGCGCCACTCCAATCGCAGCCAACAAATTATAGACGTTGTGTTCCCCCACGAGATGGCTCTCAACGGGAAATGACCCGGCCGGTGTCGCTGCCGTAAAAGTCGTGCCGCCCAGCGAGAGACGGAGATGCTCTGCCTGCAGATCCGCTTTCGACTTCAATCCGTAGGTCCAGACCGGGGCCGGACACAGCTGTTTGATGCGCTCTCCGACGGGATCATCGAGGTTCACAATGGCGCGCTTGTTCGGCTTGCTCGTTCCGGTGAGTCCGGTAAACAGCCGCAACTTCGCCTTGAAATACGCTTCCATGGTGCGATGAAAATCAAGATGGTCCTGCGTCAAATTCGAGAAAACCGCCACGTCGTACTCGCACCCGCTGGTGCGGTCTTGAGCAAGGGCATGAGACGACACCTCCATCACAGCCGTGGTGCAGCCGCCTACCACCATCTTGGCGAGTAACTGTTGCAACTCCAGGGCGCCCGGCGTCGTATGCGAGGCCGGAATTGTTTCGTTGCCGATCTGATAGGCCACGGTTCCGATCAACCCGACCCGGCGGCCCAACGCTTCCAATAATGTCTTACACACATAAGTCGTGGTGGTCTTCCCATTCGTCCCGGTGACGCCAATCATTCGGATTTTCGATGACGGCTCTCCATAAAATTGATTTCCGAGCAGACCGAGCGCTTTTCGAGAATCCGCCACCCGTGCGAATGGAATCGGCAAGTCCATTGTGGGCTCTTGCAAAACGACCGCTGCCATGCCGCCCTTTAGCGCGGACGGAATGAATTGGTGTCCATCCACCTGCTCGCCCTTGACGGCGACAAAAACGCTCCCCGCCTGCACAGAGCGAGAATCGTCGGTAATGGCGGTCACCGGCACGTCGTGATTGCCGCGACGATCGAGTATCTCGACCTGCCCTTGGAGCGCCTGAAGCATCGCCGCAAATGTCATTGTCGTCTCACGAACAATCGATCATGGTTTTCCGGATACCATCGCAAGCTTGACCGCCTCATTCGACGAGACACCCAGATAATTCAACACCCGTTCGCCGACACGATTGAATACCGGCGCAGCCACAGTCCCGCCCCAGGATTCGCCGCGCGGTTCATCGATCACTACGATCATAGCCAGCCGCGGATTGTTCGCCGGAACATAGCCCACGAATGAGCTGACAAACTGGGAAGCAGAATATCTCCTCGTGTGCGAATCAACTTTCTGGGCGGTCCCG
>JAOUEB010000439.1 GCA_029858925.1 Nitrospira sp. | reverse complement strand
TTAGACAGATTGCGCGCGCAATTCGATGAATATTCCGTCGTCATGGTGGATGCGAATGGACGAGAAAAACAAATTGCGGCAGGGCAGATTATCCGCGCCTTGCGACCAAACGAAATGGGTGTGTGGGAGAAAAGCTGGTTGTATCTCGTGAACGTATGGTCCGCCCTCAGCACTGAGCCGCGAGAAGCCAACACCGAGGGCGGCATTTTCCCCGCTATTTTCGGAACCGTGCTGATGGTCATCATCATGAGTCTCGCCGTTGTTCCGTTTGGTGTACTGGCCGCGCTCTACCTGCGGGAATATGCCCGGCAAGGGGTCATGGTGCGTTTGGTGAGAATTGCCGTCAACAATCTCGCCGGCGTGCCCTCCATTGTGTTCGGTGTCTTTGGGTTGGGGTTTTTTATTTATGCGATCGGCGGAACCCTCGATACGCTGTTCTTTCCGGAGCGGCTTCCGACGCCGACCTTTGGCACTGGCGGGATTCTCTGGGCGTCGTTGACGCTGGCCCTGCTCACGGTCCCGGTCGTCATTGTCTCGACAGAAGAGGGGCTGGCTGCCGTGCCGCGTGAGTTTCGGGAAGGATCCCTGGCGCTTGGCGCAACCAAGTTGGAAACGATGCTCAAAGTCGTGATACCCTCTGCGCTGCCCGGCATTTTGACCGGATTGATTTTGGCCATGGCTCGCGCTGCGGGCGAGGTCGCGCCGCTCATGCTCACGGGAGTCGTCAAATTGGCGCCCGCGCTTCCCATCGACGGCTCCTGGCCGTTTTTTCACTTCGATCGAAAGTTCATGCATCTGGGGTTTCATATTTACGATGTCGGTTTTCAGTCTCCCAACGTCGAAGCCGCGAAACCGATGGTCTACATCACGACATTGGTTCTCATTACAGTCGTGATTTTGTTGAATTTGACTGCGGTAGTCCTTCGCAATCACCTGCGGAAGAAGTACGCCGGATCGGTTTTATAGGGGACAGTATGTACGCGTCTCCTCTTTCGACACACGAGTTGCCCGTTCAAGCGACGCTCGACTTACAAGGACATAACGTGTCACATCGCCCTGCTCAGCCGCCCGAGAACAATGCCAGCATTCAAGATGCCAAGCTCAGCTTGAATCAGATCAATTTCTATTACGGCGCGCACCAGTCGCTCTTCAACATCAATGTCGAGATCATGAAGAATCAGGTGACGTCGTTCATTGGGCCGTCCGGTTGTGGGAAATCTACCTTGCTGCGGTGCCTCAATCGTCTCAATGACCTGATTGAAGGGGCTCGGTTGGAAGGCACTGTTCTGCTCGATGGGGTCGATATTTTAGGCCCTGATGTGGATGTGACTGATCTGAGAAAGCGCGTCGGGATGGTGTTCCAAAAGTCGAACCCGTTTCCAAAGTCGATTTACGAGAATGTGGCCTATGGGCCGCGTCTTCATGGCATGCGGAAGCGCGAGCAGCTTGATCAGATCGTCGAACAAGGGCTCAAAGGCGCGGGGCTGTGGGATGAAGTGAAGGATCGGCTTCATGCCAGCGCGTTCGGTCTGTCCGGCGGCCAGCAACAACGGTTGTGTATTGCCCGCGCGCTCGCCGTCAAGCCGGACGTTTTGCTGATGGACGAACCCTGCTCGGCGTTGGATCCTGTGGCTACTGCGAAGATTGAGGAATTGCTTTTTTCCTTGAAGCAAGACCTGACGGTCATTATTGTGACGCATAACATGCAGCAAGCGGCGCGGGTCTCAGACTGGACGGCCTTCATGTATCTCGGTGAACTGGTGGAGTTCGGCCTCACGAAACAGCTGTTCACCACACCCGTGAAAAAACAGACGGAAGACTATATCACCGGACGATTCGGCTAGACGCGATGCCTCAACGCCACTTCGACGAAGAACTCGCCGAGTTGAAGACCAAACTCGTGCACATGGCCAGTCTGGCTGAAGACCAGATCGATAAGGCCTTGGCTGCGCTCGTGAAGCGCGACTCGGCCTTGGCCTGCCGCGTCATCGAACAAGACCACAAGGTGAACGCGCTGGATGTGGAGATCGATGAAGATTGTATCCGGCTGCTGGCCTTGCATCAGCCGGCCGCAAGAGATTTGCGGCTGGTGACGACGGCCATGAAGATTTCCACCGAGCTTGAGCGCATCAGCGATTTGGCCGAAAATGTCTGCGAGCGGACGATCGAGCTGAACGAAGAGCCGCAGCTCAAGCC
>JAOUEB010000438.1 GCA_029858925.1 Nitrospira sp. | reverse complement strand
AGGCTTCACGCCACCGGCTGTTTGAATCGGTGCATCGTGGAGGAGATCACAGGGGAGCGTGGGGGGTCTGAGGAGATCAATCGCGTCGAGAGGCGGTGTTCGTGATGCGATGGAGCAACAGGCGAACAGTACATCGCAGAACCGCAGGGTCTTCCCCTGAAAGGCTGCGCGGCAGGGTTCCCAGGGTTTCATAGTGGAGAATGGGAAGCGCAACAAGGTACACTGTCCAGTTATTTTCTGGAGGTGAACGGCGAACATATATGATGAAGCAATCTTTCTATCTCATGGTTCCACTGGCAGGCGTCTCCCTGGCCCTTGCAGTCGGCTGCAAACAGGAAGCCGGATCGATGCCGGCGCAGCAGGTGCCGCAAGTCGAAGTAATCACCATTGCCACGCAACGAGTGCCGGATGAGCCGGAGTTCATCGGCCAGGCGGAAGCGTCACGGTCGGTCGAAATCCGCCCGCAGGTGACCGGTATTCTCAAAGCGGTCTTGTACCGGGAAGGGCGGGACGTCAAGCAGGGCGATCAGCTGTACCAAATCGATCCGGTTCCCTTCCAAGCCGCAGCGGCCAGCGCGAAGGCGAAGATTGCGCAAGCAGAAGCGAGATTGGTCCAGGCTAAGCAGGATCTCGCGCGTGTCAAACCGCTGCTGGCCGAACAGGCTGTCAGCCAGAAGGATGTCGATGATGCGGTGGCCGGAGACCTGGCCGCGGAAGCCGAGTTTCAAGGCGCCAAGGCTACACTCATGAAGGCGCAATTCGATCTCGATAATACGCTGATTACCGCTCCCATCGATGGGCTTATCGAACGGAGCCGCTATTACGAAGGCCGGCTCGTGTCGGCTCAAACGGATCTCTTGACCGTGGTCCATCGTGTCGATCCGATGTATGTGGAGGTCAGTATTCCCGAGACGATCATCTTGAGACGCCGCCGGGACATCGAGGCCAAGCGCATCCAGCATCCCGGCATGTACAAGCTCCGCGGCGCGCTCACCCTGATGGACGGCACGGAGTATCCGCATGAAGGCGTGCTGGATCTGTTGGAGCCGGGCCTGCGGACCGAAACGGGCGCCCGGCAAGTCAGGATCACGTTTCCCAATCCCAAGCGGACGTTGTTGCCTGGCCAGTTCGTGAAAGTCCGCTTCAAGGGGGATGTGAAGACCGAGGCGGTGCTGGTGCCGCAGCGGGCCGTGTTGCAAGGTCCTGCCGGCCCGTTTGTCTTCATCGTCAACAGCGAGGAGAAGGTCGAGATGCGCGACGTGGTTGCTTCCGATTGGAAAGGCACGCAATGGCTTATCGATGACGGGCTGAAAGCCGGCGATCGCGTCGTCGTCAATGGATTGATGAAGATCGGCCCCGGTGCGCCGGTGAAGGCCGTGCCGATCGAGCTGCCGGCCGATCAACCGGCTCCTCCACGAACTCCTGGGCAGGGATAGCGAGTGATCTCGCACATCTTCATCGACCGGCCGATCTTAGCGTCGGTAGTCTCCATCATCATTGTCGTGATGGGGCTGCTGTCCATGCAGTTCCTGCCGATCGCGCAGTTCCCAGAAATCACGCCGCCGGTGGTGCAGATCGACGCGGATTATCCCGGCGCGAGCGCCGAAGTGGCGGCTGAGGCCGTCGCCCGTCCGATCGAAGTCACCCTGCCTGGCGTAGACAATCTGCTCTACTTCGAATCCACCAGCAGCAATGACGGACACGTCTCGATCAAGCTCACCTTCGAGATCGGCACTGATCCGGACATTGCCCAGATGCAGACGCAGAATCGCGAAAAGCTGGCTGAGCCCCAGCTCCCCCCGGACGTGGTCCGCCAAGGGATTTCGGTCAAAAAACTATCTCCCGACCTTGTGGCCGTCATCGCGCTCAAATCGACCGATCCGAGGCACGATGCCGTGTTTCTTTCGAACTACGCAATTCTCAGGCTGGTGGACGATTTGAAGCGGGTGAAGGGCGTCGGCGACGCGCTGGTCTTCGGGCAGCAGAACTACAGCATGCGGATCATCCTGAACCCCTTGCAGATGGCCAAGCTGGGCCTGATGCCGAGCGACATCGCGAGCGTGGTCCGAGACCAGAACCGGGACTATCCGGCCGGCACGATCGGCCGGGAGCCGGCTCCGAAAGGAACCGAGCTGACGATCCCCATCATTACCCAAGGCCGCCTGACGGACGTCAAGGATTTTGAGGAGCTGATCGTACGC
>JAOUEB010000437.1 GCA_029858925.1 Nitrospira sp. | reverse complement strand
ATCAGGCGGGTGATCGGCTATCTCCTTACCTCCCGTGGGTACCTCGTCGATTTCGCTTCCGATGCCCGCGAGGCCCGCAAAAAACTGGAGGCGCAGCCCTTCGCTTTGATGCTCTGCGACGTAAACATGCCGGGAGAGTCCGGCATGGATCTCGTCCGGAATATTCTCGCGGAACATCCGGATACCGCCGCCATCATGGTCACAGGACTCGACAGCTCGGTCCTGGCCAACGCGGCCATCGAAGTGGGCGCGTTCGGCTATATCGTCAAGCCGTTCGAGTCAAACGAAGTGCTGATCAACGTGGCCAACGCCCTCCGCCGCCGCCGGCTCGAGTTGGAAAACCGCTTCCATCGGGAGAATCTGGAAAACATCGTACAGGCCCGCACCGTAGCGTTACAGCAGGCGTTGGACTGGCTGGAGCGCAGCGAGAAAGAATTGCGTCTGTCGCGTGAAGAAACCATTCAACGCTTGGCCATCGCCGCCGAGTTTCGCGACAGCTCGACAGCCCGGCACATTCACCGGATGAGCCACTACTGCGAGTTGCTCGCGCGCCGATGTGGACTGTCGTCCGATCGATGCGATCTGATCCGCACGGCCAGCCCCATGCACGACATCGGCAAAATCGGCACCCCGGACCATGTGCTGCTGAAACCAGGAAAATTCACCCAGGAAGAATTCGGTGTGATCGCGCAGCATGCGGAGATCGGCTATCGCATCCTCAGCGGATCGGACGCGGAACTGCTCAAAGTCGCGGCGCTGATCGCCTACACGCACCATGAGCGATTCGACGGCACCGGCTACCCACGCGGCCTCAAAGGAGAAGCCATCCCCCTCGAAGGCCGGATCGCTTCGATCGCCGACGCATTCGATGCGCTCACCACCAAGCGCGTCTACAAGCCGGCGTTCGAGATCAGCCACACGATCGAGCTCATGCTCAAACACCGCGGCGAACACTTCGACCCTGAACTGCTCGACATCTTTTTCGCCTCCACGGACGAACTCACGCGAATCCATGATCAATACGCTGATTGCGCGCTCCCAGGCACAATCCTCGAACCCTAACCGTACTTGTTTTGGCGGCTCTTTTCTTTGGAATTCGTTGACCGCTTTCCCTCTGGCCGATATACTTTTTTTCACTCTCCGATAGAGCCTCGCACAGGGCCTTGGCGCTCCACGACAACGGGAAGTCCGGAAGAAGAAAGGATCGCCGATAATGGCAAAGAAAACGACTGCGGCTCGAAAGCTGGTGGGAGACAGAAACTGGATCGCCTCTCTCTGTGAAGCCCTTGTGACATCGGACAACATGCCGACCTGGGAAGCCGCCACGTACTTGACCGAAAACCTCTTCGGCGAGAAACCGAACCTCCGCTTGCTGACTCCTATAAATCCGCATGAAGCGACGTCGCAGTTTCTCCGGCGTCTCTACCAACCTCTCGTTGAGGCGGCAGCGCGCCAAGTAACCCTGCCTTCCTCTGCGACGCTGCATATTTTTACCGACATCAGCCTCACCGGAAATTCCGCCGTACTCGTCGTCCTCTTTCCTGGACACAACAGGCCCCAGCAACTGGTCCTATTCGATCCAGCCAAAGCCTGGGACCTCGTCTTCCCGGACGCCGAGTCGTTCAATGGCTGGGCGGACGAACGGTACCGACGGATCCTGCATGCGCTTCGCGGCGCTCTGATCGATCTCCAGGACGATTTCCTCTCACCAGCGGCCTGACTCCGAGCGTTTCTCATACAGCGTATCCCCTATTTCGCTGAGGACAAGAGCTGATGGCAGATAACGATCGCTGATGGTCGGATCGACCAGAGTGCACTGTGCGAGGTAGAGAAACCAAGTCAGGCGTGTTGAGTTGTGAGTTGTCCGGATCGAATGGCGATTGAGGAATGACCAATGACGAGTGATCCGCCTGCGTCGAGGCTTCGGCGGACAGGCCAATGACGAGCGACCCTTCGCCTGCGCTCAGGGTACGCCATCCCCCATTTACCATCGGCTCTTCCGACCAAGCAAGCGCTCCACCCGTTCATGTTTTACCTTTCACGTCTCACTCTTCACCCCGTACCGTTCACTGTTCACGTTTAGCTCGTTGAGTCTGGCTCGTAATTGAGATTGGGCGAGAGCCAGCGCTCGACAGTGCGCAGGTCCATATCTTTGCGGCGGGCGTAATCTTCAACTTGGTCCTTGCCGATCTTGCCTACGGCAAAGT
>JAOUEB010000031.1 GCA_029858925.1 Nitrospira sp. | reverse complement strand
AGGGATGCAGCAGCCGCATCGTCGTTTCAAGGGTCTCGACGAGCGTCTGTCGCGTGCCAGGTCCATCGGGATGCGCGGCGTCTTGCAAGACGGGCTTGATCAATTCCAGATACCAATCACAGTACTCGTGCCAGATAAATTGGTACAGCGTGCCGGCGGCGCGATCGAATCGGTAGGACTCCAACTCCGACGTCACGGTGCGGATTGTGTGATCAAGGCGGCTCAAGATCCATCGGTCAGGGAACGTGCGTTCAGCCGTCGGAAGGGGGGTGCGCACTCCGTTGAGGTACATCGAGGCGAAACGTGCTGCGTTCCAAATCTTGTTGGCGAAGTTCCGATAGCCCTCGATCCGTTCTTCTGCCAGCTTGATGTCGCGTCCCGGCGAGGCCATCGACGCCAGGGTGAATCGCAGGGCGTCGGTGCCGAATTGATCCATGACGTGAAGCGGGTCGATCACGTTGCCTTTCGACTTGCTCATCTTTTGGCCTTCGGCGTCGCGGACCAAGGCATGGATGTAGACGTCTTTGAATGGCACATCGCCCATGAATTTCAGGCCCATCATGATCATCCGGGCGACCCAGAAGAATAGGATGTCGAGGCCGGTGACGAGGACGGCAGTCGGATAGTATGCCTTCAACTCAGGTGTCCGCTCAGGCCATCCCAACGTAGAAAAGGGCCAGAGGGCCGACGAGAACCAGGTATCGAGGACGTCGGAATCCCGCAGAAGTTGTTGACCGCCGCATGTAGGGCAATGGGCAGGAGCCGACTTCGAGACAATCGGTTTGGCGCCTTGCAGGACGACGGTCCGATTGTCCGCTGTGACGATCTGTTGGGCGTTACAGGCGAGGCAGTACCAGGCCGGAATCTGATGCCCCCACCAAATTTGTCGGGAGATGCACCAATCTTTGATGTCCCGCATCCAGCCGAGATAGTTATTGGTCCAGCCTTCGGGAGTGATCCGAATCTTGCCGGTCTCGACTGCGTCAATCGCCGGCTGGGCCAGCGGTTGAATCTTGACGAACCATTGCGGGGACAAGTACGGTTCCACGACGGTCTTGCAGCGGTAGCATTTGCCCACCGACATTTTGTGGTCTTCGATATTGGTCAGTGAGCCTCGTTCGCGCAGGAGGTCTTCGATCTTGGGACGCGCCTTTGTGACGGGAAGCCCGTTCAGTATCTCGATCAACTCCGACTCGACCTGCGCCTGCTGTAGGCCAGCACGATCGAGTCGGGCATAATGATCCAAAATGGCCAGACGCTCGAGGCCATGCCGCTCACCCGCTTCATAGTCGTTAAAATCATGGGCCGGCGTGATCTTGACCGCGCCGGTGCCGAACTCAAGATCGACCGAAATGGAGTCTCCGACGACGGGAATCTCGCGTGTTGTCAACGGGAGCAGGACCCTCTTGCCGATTAGATGCCGATAACGTGGATCATCCGGATGGACGGCGACAGCTGTATCGCCCAGCATGGTTTCAGGCCTGGTGGTCGCGACGACGAGCGCATCGTTGGGATTGTCTGCCAGAGGATACCGGAGATGGTAGAGTTTCCCCTTCACATCTTCGTGCTCGACTTCGATGTCCGACAGTGCCGTCAGACAGCGTGGGCACCAATTGATGAGCCGTTCGCCTCGATAGATCAGTCCGTCTTCATAGAGTCGGACAAAGACTTCCAGCACCGCCTTGGATAAGCCTTCGTCCATCGTGAACCGCAAGCGATCCCAGTCGCAGGACTCTCCGAGCTGTTTTTGCTGATTCACAATCGTGTTGCCGGACGTCGCTTTCCATTGCCAGACACGCTCGACGAACCGATCGCGTCCGAGGGCTTCACGCGAGAGGCCTTCGGCCATGAGTTGTTTTTCGACGACATTTTGCGTGGCGATGCCGGCGTGATCGGTGCCGGGAAGCCAGAGCACATTGCGGCCTTGCATCCGGCGCCAGCGGATCAAGATATCTTGGAGCGAATGGTTCAGTGCATGGCCGACGTGGAGCGAGCCGGTCACATTCGGCGGAGGAATGACGATGCAGTAGGGTTCGCCGTCGCGATCGGGAGATGCGTGAAAATAGCCGCGTTCATTCCAAATTCGATACCACCGGGATTCGACGGTTTTCGGATCATAGGTTTTATCAAGTTGCGGTGTGGTCATGGACAGGTTGCCGGTCGAACAAGCGGGGGCATCTTAACATGTCTGTGCGACACAGCAAATGGCATGGGTACCCGGCTTGTGACCCTGCCTGGCCTGTGTTATACAATCGCCGTCACACAGGGGCCCATCACTTTATTGTAGGGAGTTGGCATGCCACGAGGACGTGAGAAAGATCGCAAGACAAGACGGAAGCATCGAAAGAACGTGACGCGGATGAAGGGGCTGGTCAAAACTCGTCGCGCAGCCGCGAAGCGCGGGAAGAAAGGCTAGGGCAGGGCGAAGGGTTTTCTGTTCAGCTGGAGGCGGTCAGGCGTTTCAGCTCGGCAGTGATGTGCTGTTCGGCAAGTTCCGGGACGATGCGTTGCACGGCTTGTTCGATAGCGCGTTCGGCCTCGGCCCGTATGGTTTCATCTGAAATGGGCGGCGCTTGATTCTGTGTCGCTGTCCGCACTTCATCCTTCACCATCTGATCGATCGAACTGGCGTGTTCACGGATCACGTCGGCTAAGTGCTTTCGGATGCCCGTTTCGGCCTGTTCCCTCACCAATAGGTCGAGGTTCGATCTGATCGACGCGCTGATCAAGTCAGACACGGTTTGACGAATGATGGGCTCGGCCTTCGCGATTTCCTTCGCCATAAAAGACGGAAATTCTCGGGACAAGAGGGGGTGAATGATTGCGGCCAGACGTTCCTCAGAAAACACATCGCCGATTTGGGTCTGCACCTCTGTGTGGATAACGGGCCGGACCTGGCTCGACAATTTTTCCTCTATGGCCTGCGGCAGCACATCGGCCAGTCTTTTCTCGATCTGTATCGTCATGGAGTGCAACAGCTGGTCGAAGATGCTTTTTGTGGTGTCTTCGGGACCTGCCGCTGCCGCGCGCATGACGGGGGCAGGCGACGGCGGCGCACTGGGTCGAGCGATGGCAGGCTCCGCCGGCTTGGCAGCAGGACTAGGCGCCGCGCTCAGTGCGGCGCTCAGCGCGGCGCTGAGAGAGGGGCCTGGAGAGAGACCGTGAGCGGGCGCAGCAACTTGAGGAGAACCCTCTTCTTCGTCTGAGTCGTCACCTGTCGTGGTCGGTGGCCAGGCCCGGCGTTTTAATTTTGGGGCGCTCCCCGATTGCTGTTGCTGTTGTTTGACGTACTTGATGATGCCAAGTAATTCATCGGGCTGAAAGGGTTTCTTGAGGAAGGCTTTGACGCCCAACGTTCGGAACAGGTTTTCATCCAGTTGATCTGCCTGGTTAATCAGCGAGACGAGAAAGGTCTCAGCCAAGTTGTCGAGCTTGTTGATCTCTTTGCAAAAACCTGAAAAGGTAATGTTGTCGAGCTGATAGTCCACAATGATGAGTGAGGGGATGGCCTGTTTGGCTGCAGCGATGGCTGCTGGGCCGTCTGGGAACCCGACGACGTGAAATCCTTCCGGGGTCGAGGTCTGTTCGACCATGCGGCGCACAGCCGGGCTGCTATCGACCACAAAGATGGAGGAGGGCATCGAAGTCTCCAGGTTTATGAAGGTTTCAAAAAGTTATCAGCGAGGGTATTCTTTGTCAAGAAAACGGTCGTTCGACGATAGGAGTGTCTGCGGAGTGAAGATGGACGTGCCTTGCGTCGAAATGGTGGGGAGATGATCGATATCGGCCCATCGATACGGGTCGTGTTCTTCGACGCGGCGGACACTCTCTTTCACGTCAAGGGGTCTGTGGCTGAGATTTATCTTCAGCACGCGGTTCAATTTGGATTTTCGCAAACGCCGAATTCATTGATTGCCATCAAACAGGCGTTCAGCCGGGCCTTTCAAGAGGCGCCGCCTCCGATCTTTGCGGTGACTGAACCGGTGAAGATCAAGCAGAGCGAGCGGCTCTGGTGGTTCGATATCGTCCACAATGTGTTCTACCGGGTCGGGATGTTCGAACGGTTCGATGATTTTTTCGACCGGGTCTTTGAGGTATTTGAAGATGCCGGCTCATGGCGGCTCTTTCCTGAGACAGCCTCGACCTTGACCAGCCTCAAAGCTTCGGGCATGGAATTGGGGATCATCTCCAATTTCGACTCGCGTCTGTTTCCGGTGATGCGGGGGTTGGGCATTGCCGACCTATTCGATACAATTACGATTTCCAGCCTGGCGCGGGCGGCAAAACCGTCGGCCAAGATTTTTCAGCTTGCGCTCGATAAACATGCCGTCGATCCGGAGGAGGCGCTGCATGTCGGGGACAGTCTGCGGGAGGATGTGGAAGGCGCGGCAAAGGCTGGCTTGCGGGCGGTGTTACTCGATCGAGACAACCATCCAGAAGGACCTCTTCCTGCGGGCGCCAGGAGGATCTCCTCGTTATCGGAATTGCCCGGTCTTTTGAAGTAGGGTGGAATAACAACAGGACATCGTGGAATAGCCTCGAACCGGCTTCGCTGTTCGATGGCTCTACCGAGAGAGCTTCGGATCAAACTTCGGATCGCAAGAACCGTAGTCTCCTGGGGTGGCGACCTGTTCGTTGATCCATTCGATCACCGCGACATGACCCAAGCTTTCCGGATCCCCGGGGAGATAGTCCGAAACCACTGCAAGAACCCGAAAGCCCTCTTTGAGCTGAAATGCCAGCGTCATGCCGCGTAGTTCGCCTCGAATCACTTTGACCACATAATCTTCAGCGCTCATCCGGTCGGCATAGCGGTGATACCCGCGCAAGCGTGATCCTGCACGAATACGAGGCAGCTTCAGGTCTTCCACAAGACGGCGCCGCGCGGCATAGAGGGCCGAGCCGACTCCTCGCCGTTGCAGTTCAGGGGATACCATGACTTCTCCTCCGTACAGCGTGCGGCCCCGCGCCGGATCATGGTTTGTGAACATGCCATGGTTTGTGAAGTCTTTCCACGATCCATGGAGGTCGTAGTCATCCCATCGTATGATGAGGCTAGCCGCCATTCCGACGAGTGTTCCGGTGGTTGAGTCGATCGCGACTAATTGCCCCATAGGAAAGATCTCAAGATGAGAGGCCAGTTGCCGCTCGGTCCAGTGCGGAGGGAATGAGTAGACTGCTTTGGATAGTGCCATGATGGCGGGGAAATCTTCGGGACTGGTGTTACGGACTAGGATATCAGACACGGGCGTGTTCATAAGGACACGATTTCCACGTGCTTGACGATGTCTGCGCTCTGGTGGCTGTCGAGCAGGGGTAAGACGGTGCCGTGTGATCGGCCTTGAAGGATCGTCGTCAAATTCACGTCGCCGATGACCATGCTTTCTTGATTGGGAATTCCCTCGGCGAGGATGCCGTCCCGCGAAAAGGCAAAGTCACTGGGGGTCAATATCGAGGCCTGGCCGTAGTTGAGGCTCACCGCCGGGACCATAGGAATAGACCCGACGGTCGAAGCCTGGACGACGTACATCTGGTTCTCGACGGCGCGGGCCTGTGCGCAATAGCGGACCCTGAGAAAGCCCTGACGCTCATCGGTGCAACTGGGCACGACGAGAATATGCGCTCCTTCGCGTCCGGCTGCTCGCGCGATCTCGGGAAACTCGACGTCATAGCAAATCGTAATTGCTACGCGTCCGAAATCGGTCTCGAAGACATGGAACTTCGTGCGCGGCGAGACCTTCCATTCTTCCTTTTCAAAACGGGTCATGTGAAGTTTGCCTTGCACGCCGAGCTTCCCGTTGGGGGAAAAGAAGCTGCTTTCGTTATAGACGCGATCCGAGCCGCTATCCATGACCGGAATCGTGCCGGCGACGATGTAGAGACCATGCTGTTTGGCCAAATCTGCCATCAGTGTTCTGAAGCGGTCGGCTTGCCGGGCGAGATCACGCACCTGCTCTTGTATGGGACGCTTCACGTTGCCCAGCGTCAGGAGTTGGACGGTGAAGTACTCCGGAAACACGAGGAGCTGGGCTTTGTAATCGGCGGCCGTTTCGACCAGGGCTTGCACCTGATCCCGAAATTGGTCGAATGTCTGAACCGGCCTGATGAAATACTGGAGCGAGGCGATGCGAAGACGTTCCATGGGCGAAGGTGACTCCTGTCTTTCCTATAGCAGGGGCGCGGCTGCTTCGCAAGAAGCTTGTCGGTTGCCGGATCGATTAGATCAATAACGGGATGACCTCTTTCGCTCGGCCTTGAATCGAAAGATCGGCGGCCGACGAATGGGGAGTGGGGGCCAGGTTGATCTCGATAACAAAGGCTCCAGCAGCCTGGGCGGAAGGCATCAGCATCGCCGCCGGGTAAACCAATCCTGAGGTGCCGACGACCATCATCACCTCGCAGGATTCCACGGCACGAACGCTTTCGGCGAGGGTCTGTTGGTCCAGCGATTCGCCGAACCAGACGACATGTGGACGAAGGAGTGCGCTGCAGGCGCGACAGTGAGGCCGTAGCGAGAGGGGAACATCTCGGTTCTCCGTTACAAGGCCGCAGGATGTGCAACGAACCTTCCAGATATTGCCGTGCAATTCGTGCAGGTGCTGTGAACCGGCCAGTCGATGAAGACCATCGACGTTTTGCGTAATGAGGTGAAAATTCCTTGTGCGCGCTTCCAACTGCACCAATGCGTAGTGGGCTTCGTTCGGCTGCTTGGTGGCGATCAACTCTCGCCGCCAGTTGTACCACTCCCACACGAGCCGTGGGTCCCGCTCAAAGGCTTCCGGCGTGGCCAGATCTTCCGCTCGGAAGTTTCGCCACAGGCCATCCGCCCCGCGAAACGTCGGGACGCCGCTGTCGGCGGAAATGCCGGCGCCGGTGAGCACGACAACCGCGTGGGCGGCGGTGAGGCGATCGCGGACTTCCTGGAGCCGAGGGTGACGGAACATAGCACGCAGATTCTACTTCACTCGAGCACCTGCCGTCAGCCAGAGAGAGTCTGCTCGTTCAATCGTGACAGGCAGCAAGAGGACGGCGCTCATGGCCGGGGCGTGGCCGGTCGGTTCCTTGGCTCGAATCGCATGTCTCGTCCCGTATAGTCTTCCGGCTTGGCGACGTCGTCGTTGATCCATTCGATGATGGCGACCCAGCCGAGACTTTCCGTATCCTTGGGAAGATAGTTGGGTACGACTGCGAGAACGTGATACCCACATTTGAGCTGATAGGATAATGTGGGGTCATGGAGTTCGCCACGGACTATTTTGATGACATACTCTTCGGCACTCATTCGGTCGGCATACCGATGATAGTTGCGGAGACGTCCTCCGGCTCGAACGCGAAGTAAACCGAGGCGCTTGACCAATGCCAGTCTGGCCTCATAGATTCTAGACCCGATGCCCTGCCGTTGGCGGAACGGAGAGACCATCAATTCAGCGCTGTAGAGCGTCCTGCCTCGTACAGGATCGTGGTTCGTGAATGTTCCGTTGTTGGTGAAGTCCCGCCAGTTCGTGTGCATATCATAGTCGTCCCAACGAACGATCAGGGTAGCGGCCATTCCGACGACGTCCCGGGTGTGACTGTCGAGGGCAACGAACTGGCCTTCCGGGAACATCCGATGTTGTGACGCTAATTGTCCCTCGTTGTATGGCGGACCGAATGGATATACCTGGCGAGACAGTTCTATGATGGCTGGAAAATCTCCAGGCTGCGTGTTTCGTATTACAATGGAATGGGGAGTGTGTGACATGTGCCACCAGTCTCCGATTGCGCGGGGAGTGCGCAAAACAGGGGGCCTGTAACTATGCCGGAGATTCAGCCCCGAACATCCCTCTTCAGAAAACGCCTGTTTCAAGCGGCGCCACCATATCTGAGGCAAGAAGCAAAGTCTAGGGACAAGGCTGTTGCTTCCGAAAGGTTTCTTGTCTACTCTTGCCGACGTCAGTGATGAGGCTCATGGTTATGATTGTACCGACAAGGATGGCAACGGCATGAACAATATTCTGGTGGTGGGAGCGGGATCGGTCGGCGGATTCTTTGGTGCGCACCTGGCGAAACATCATCCGAACCTCTCATTTTTACTGCGTCCCCAAACGCTTGCAGTGGTGCAACAACATGGCCTGACGATTCGCAGCGCCGGCGGAACCTTTACGGTCCGGCCTCAAGCGGCATCGGATGCGCGGCAGCTTCCCAAGCCGGACCTCATCATTCTTGGAGTGAAAGCCTATGACCTCGACAAGGTCATGGATCAAATCGAACCGGTGCTTTCGGAGCGGACGGTGCTCCTCACGCTTCAAAATGGGATCGATACCGAAGATCGTCTGATCGCGCGATTCAAGCGTGATTGTGTCGTGGGCGGGGTCGCCTATATCTATTCGAAAATTGCCGAGCCCGGCGTCATCGACCACTACAAAAAAGGCGCCGTGGCGATCGGCGAATTGATGGGGCATGAGAGCGAGCGGCTTCTGGCCGTGCGAGACCTCTTTGCCGCAGCCGGGATTCCCTGTCATCTCTCAAAAGATATTCGCCGTGCCAAGTGGGAAAAGATGTGTTGGAACTGCGTCTTCAATCCCATCACGGTGCTCATCAATGACAATGTGGCACGAGCGTTGGACCATCCGGAGTTATTCAGTGTCATCCGGCAGATCGTCGGAGAAGTGGCGGCGGTATCGGCGGCGATGAAAGTCCCGTTGCCGTCCGACATGCCGGAACGAGTCATCAAGGCCACGCAGGAGATTCGCGATATCCATACCTCCATGTATGACGATTGGAAAGCGGGAAGGCCGACGGAAATTGATTACCTGAACGGATTTATCGTGAACAAGGGACGTGAACTCGGCATTCCCACACCGGTGAATGAAGCTCTGACGGCAATGATCAAGGCTGTGACGGAGAAGGGGAAAGACGGGCCCGGCATCGTGAAGATCGACGGCGCAGTCGTGCAGCCGGTCTCGCTCGATCGCCAGGCGATACTGCAATTGCCGGATGAATATCAGGTCGCCGATGTGAGTGCCGTGATGGCGGGTATGAAGGGACGCGCGATCAAAGTGAAGGGATTGTTGGACGTGCCGGCGCTGAACATCGATGCCGATCATGTGACATTTCATTCGTTGGATG
>JAOUEB010000436.1 GCA_029858925.1 Nitrospira sp. | reverse complement strand
CGCCGCCCGCAAACCTGACCCACGGCAGCGGCTGCGCTTCCGCTTTAACAAATGGCGCGTAGGACGCCGTGAACGCGTCGCTGTCGATTGTGGTACCGGTCACGTTCTTCCGTAACTGCGTACCAAGTTTCGCATGAACGTCGTCCACTCTCGTTTGAAACCCGACCGTCCCGATGCTCGGCATTCCCAGAATCTCTCCGCGTTGTTTGTATCCCATGTCACCGCCATAGATAGCGCGGCGATCGAATTGCGCAAAGCCGTCGCCATTGACCGGATCGTTGAGAAACAATGTGAAGTTCGTGAACAGATCCAGCCGGTAATATTGGCCATACGCCTTCATATAGAACTGGCCGCCTGAAGTTGTGTCGTAGTGGTAGTCCAATTGGCCGGTCGTACGCAGCGTGTTTCCCCCCTCATACGGATCGATCGCACCGAAACGGTTCAGCCCACCGTTGGTCACGGCCCGCAAGGGAATCTCGCCCGAACCGTCCCATTTGGAATAGAGAAAAGTGCCCTTGACGCTGAGCTCATCCCGCCCGGTCAGGTAGGTTGTGATCTTGCCCAACACATTGCTTCGAATATATTGGTTATCGTGTATATACGGACCATTGGTGTAATAACCTTCGGCAGCGAACAGGCTGCGCACGCGCTCTTTAGTCGGAGAAAACATCATCATGTGTCGTTGCGTGCTGAACACCCCGCCAGCGCTTTGAACCATTCCTTCCTTGAGCACCTGGCGCGTCCGAAAATTAATCGCCCCCGCCGTCGCAAAATCTCCGTACTCAGGCAGATAGGCGCCCTTATTGACTTCGAGCCCTTCGATCGTTTCGGGAATGATGAAGTTCAAATCGGCATAGCCCTGTCCATGCGCATGGCTGCGTAGATTGATCGGCATTCCGTCGAGGAACAAAGCGACATCCGTTCCGTGATCGGCATCGACGCCACGCAGAAAATATTGATCGGCCTTTCCTGCCCCGCCGGAATGCTCGACGGCAAGCATGCCGGGGATCAATCGCAGGATTTGGGCCGGCCTGCCCTGCGGCTGCAGGACAATTTCCTTGTCCGGGATGAATTGTTGAGAAGAGGCAGCAACCGGACGTTCGCCCACCACGGCAATCTCCGGAACCTCCAGCGCCGGCACATCCGGATCGTGGGCGAACACACCGGAGGCGAGGCAAAGGACCAGCCCTATCGATACGCAACATCCCCTCTGTGCCGGGCTCCAGTACCACAAATGCGGTATTCATAGCATCGCAAAGGCATGAAGACAATCGGCGGGATGGCTTATGGCACGAGCAGTGCTGCGTCCTGAGTTGTAAGTTGTGAGTTATCAGATGCTACTCGCCACTCACTACTTGCCCCTGACCCCTCACGTTTCACCGTTCACGCTTTACGTTCCAGAACACTACTCGCCTTGCACCGGGATGTAGAGCACGGTCCCCTGCCGATTGACGAGCAGGAGGGCGAGGTCGGTGGGTTTCAGCGGATCGGCTAACCGTTGAAAGACTGTGAAGCTGCTGACTTGTTGCCGGTTGAGTTCCAACACCACGTCGCCAGGCTGCAAGCCGGACGATTCGGCAAGGCTGCCTTCTTCGATGTCGGTCACGACGACGCCGCCGTTCACCGAGAGGTCCATCTGCTTCGCAAGCTGGAGGGTGACATCGTCGAACACGACGCCCGAAAGGGGATGCACGGTCGAAGCAGTAGACGCCGCCTGACTTTTCTTCACACGCTCGCGAGGCGCTTCCTGAATCGTCAGTTCGGTTTGATAGACCTTTCCCTCTCGGATGATCTCCAAGCGATGCTTGCTGCCGATGGACGCTTGCGCAACAAGATTGCGCAGTTGCCCGCTATCCATCACGTCCCGCCCGTCGAAGCGCACGACGACATCGCTGCGCTTGAGGCCCGCCCGCTCGGCCGACCCCTTGGCTTGCACATCGGTGACGATCGCGCCCTTTACATCCGGCAACCGGAAGATTTGCCCCAGCAAGGGGCTGACGTCCTGCGTCGAAGCCCCCAAAAACCCGCGCACGACGCGGCCGGTCTTGAGCAGACTCTGCATGGCGGCGCGGGCCATATTGCTCGGAATAGCGAACCCCACACCGACGCTCCCGCCTGTCGGACTGGCGATTGCAGTATTGATGCCCACAACTTCTCCATTGATGTTGACCAGGGCGCCGCCTGAGTTCCCCGGATTGATCGGCGCATCCGTTTGAATGAAA
>JAOUEB010000434.1 GCA_029858925.1 Nitrospira sp. | reverse complement strand
GATTTCTTCTCCCGCTGAATCGCCCGAATGTCCGCAAGCTTCTTCTCGATATTGTCTTTGAATGCAACCATCCCGTCCCGCGCCTCCGCCCGCTGGCGTTCTGCCTGTTCCAGGCGGGCCATGTCGGTTCTGAACGCGCCCAGCAACTCATAATCCTTTTGAGACACCGTGGAGAGATACTGTCGGCGCCGTTGGAAATCCGCGTAGGTGCCGGAGGTCAACAGCGCTTTCATATACCCAAACCGCCCTTCCATATACTGGACGCGCAGACGCGCCAGAATCGCGTCGCGCCGCTCCTGAATATCGCCCCGCATCACGCCGATCTGTTCCGTGATAGCCTCGATCTCTTGATCCTTCTTCCGCAGCTTCTTCGTGATGTCCTGGCGGTCTTGACGATGGCGGATCAGCCGCTCGTCCAGAGATTGGATGCCCTGCAGGACCGATTCCCGTTTCTTCTCCGCCTCATGAGCCCGCTTTCGTTTTTCTTCGATCTTATCTTTCAATTGCTCCAGTGTTTTCCGTTCCCGCTCGATTTTCTCGGCGATGGGGTCGCTCGCCGCGATCACGGGAGATCCCCATGCACTCCACACCGCCACACACCAAACGGCGGCTGCAAGCGACTTCTTCACCCCCGCCCCTCCCCGAACCGGCGCAGCGACACGACGCTGCCGGCAACTCCGAGCCCCATCCCCACGACGACGAACGCGAGACACATCGAGAGCGGGAAAAATGACATCATGTCTTCAATGCCTTGGAAACGGCCGGTTGCGCTGATCTGCTGCCTGAACAATTCAAACCCCAGCTTGAGCATGCCCAACGCCAGCGCGCTGCCGCAAGCCCCTAAAACGGCGCCCTCAAGAAAGTAGGGGATTCGGATAAAGGCGCGGGTCGCTCCGATGAGGCGAAGAATTTCGATCTCCTCTCGCCTGGCGAAGAGCGCAAGCCGGATCGTATTGCCGATGATGGTGACCGCAGCGGCGGACAGGATCACGCCCACGCCGATCGCCGTCAGCTCAATATACCGAATAAGCCCGGCCAACGCATCGATCCATTCTTGATTGTAATCGACCTTGGCGACGCCGGCCATCGTTCGAGCCCGTTCGGCCCAGCGACTCACCGCATCCGGCGACTGATAGCCGGACGCAGGGGTCACGACAAACGATGCGGGAAGGGGATTCTCGCCGAGCCCTTCGAGCAAGTGGGAATCGGACGGAAACTCCGCCCGAAATTCGCCCAGCGCCTGCTCCTTCGAAATAAAGAGAACTCCGGCCACCATCCGATCGGCCTTGAGCTTTCCTTCCAACTCCTGCGTCCCCTCGCTCGAAATTCGATCGTCCAAATAGACGATGATCTTGATGTCTTCCTGTAACCACCCTGCAGCATTGCGGAGATTCACATACGACAGGAGGAAGATCCCCACGCAAGCCAGCGTAAAGGCCGTGGTCACAATGGCCACCGCCGTGGTTGTGCGGTTCGTTCGCAAATTCGCCCAAGCCGCCCGGAAGAGATACCAGAGCCATCTCATGCGCCCACCCTGTCTTCCCGCCGCTGCTCCGGCGCCAACACGCCCTGCATCAACGTGATCACGCGCCGGTTCACCAATTGCATTACATGAGGATCATGCGTCGCGACCACCACGGTCGTGCCTCGGGCGTTGATCAGCTTAAATAGCTCGATCAGCTCGGCGGTCCGTGCGGGGTCGAGATTGCCCGTTGGCTCGTCCGCCAGGAGCACGACCGGCCCGTTGACGATCGCCCGGGCGATGCAGACACGCTGTTGCTCGCCGGTGGAAAGGCTGTTGGGGGACTGGTCTTTCTTTTGATCCACGCCGACCGCCCGCAACGCTTCTGTAACCTTGCGGCGAATATCCGCCTCGGAGGACCGTTGAACGATCAAGGGCAACGCCACGTTTTCAAACACCGACTTTTTCGCGAGCAAGCGAAAGTCTTGGAAGACCGTCCCGATCTTCCTGCGAAGATACGGCACCTCCGACTGCTTCAGCCGGCTGACGTTCTTGCCCTGGACGAAGATTTGCCCTTCGTCCGGCCGTTCCTCGCCGATCAGCATGCGCAGCAAGGTGGATTTCCCAGCCCCGCTCGCCCCCATGAGCAAGACAAATTCTCCCTTTTCGATTTCCAGCGTCACATCGGACAGCGCGACGCGGCGGTCGTAGCTCTTGGACACATGAATCAGCTGGATCATAACATCCCTGCCGGCCTATTCAAG
>JAOUEB010000435.1 GCA_029858925.1 Nitrospira sp. | reverse complement strand
GGCTTTGCTTGGAATCAATACCTGCGCGCCGAAACCCGGCACGAAGAAGTGAGGATCGGATGATGGATCGACGCATAATTGCCGGCATGGCGATGGCCATGGTGTTCTCGGTCACGATGGGTTGTGTGCCGCCGCCGCGTGTCGCGGGGTCAGAGGAGTCGGCGGGTGTTGCGGAGCGAGGCGGAGCTGTAGATCCGCTGTTTGCTCCCCCGTCACCGGAGACTATTCCCGGAGACCGGCGGGGGGATCAGATTAGGCTGGGCTACAAAATGGTGGTCGATACGCAAGAGTATGGGAAACGCTACGTCGGCAATGCGCTCAACTGCACGAATTGCCATTTGGATGCGGGGCTCACTCCCGGCGCTGCGTCATTCGTTGGAATCAGCGTCCTCTATCCCGAATCGCGCGCGGGCCGGACGGTGAGCCTCGCGGATCGGATCAACGAGTGTTTCGAGCGGAGTATGAACGGCAGGGCGCTTCCCCCAGACAGTACGAAACTTTCGGCCATTGTCGCCTACATCGATTGGTTGTCGAAGAACGTGCCTCCTGGCAGCGCGGTACCATGGCGGGGGATTCCCCGCATCACATCGACTCATCCACCGGATTCCACCAAGGGCAAGCAGATATTTGTGAAGAGATGTGTCTTCTGCCATGGGTCCGATGGGCAAGGAACGGTGGCGGCGCCGCCGGTCTGGGGGCCAGGCTCCTACAATATCGGCGCGGAAATGGCGCAAGTCGGCGTGGCAGCTGCATTCATCAAGGGGAATATGCCGCGCGGGTGGGGCTGGTCGGTGACGGACGACGAGGCATTCGATGCCGCCGCCTACATCAACAGCCAGCCGCGCCCAGACTTTCCGGATACAACGCGAGTTTGGCCGAACGGGGGGAAGCCGGCGGAAGTGCCGTATTGAAGGCGATGTGACGATCTGTTGATCTGATGAGTCTCCGGACATTCAATAGATCACCAGATCAACAGATTCAGAAAGTGACGGGTAAATGAAACTCACAGCGGCCTATCATGGCGGGACCCGCTACGACGTGACGAGCGGCGCGCATCGAATTGTCACGGATCAGCCGCCTGCCGATGGGGGCCAAGATGCCGGGATGAGTCCGGTCGAACTGTTTGTCGGGTCGGTGGCGAGCTGCGTGGCCTACTTCGTAGGTCAGTTTTGCGCGCGGCACAACATTTCCCGGGATGGGCTGAGCGTCGATGCGGAATGGACCATGGCCGAAGGGCCTCACCGCGTCGGCCGGATCGATATCGCCATCCATCTTCCCCATCGTATTCCATCGGAACAAAAGGAGCGGCTGTTGAAAGTGGCGCATGGCTGCACGGTCCATCAGTCCATCGCGAGTGCGCTGACCGTGGAGATCAAGCTGAATCCTCATGCGGCGTCACGAGCCCAGTCATAGAAAGAACAGCGGGACTATGTGAGATTGCGATCGACGGAAGGGAGCGATGAGATGAAGGAAAGGGGGCAAGCGTTGGTCGGCGGTGTTCTGATCGCGCTGGCGGGATTCGCAGCGTTTCCCTGCTGGTCATTGGCCGGGGAACAGGCTCGCGCGAAAGAGATCCTCCAGCAGACCTGTGTGCAATGCCATAGGTTGGAAGGGACGGCCGATTCTCGATTCAATCTCAAAGCGCCGGACCTGATTTGGGCCGGTAGTAAGTATCAGCGGCCCTGGCTGATTCGATGGTTGACCGGCAAAGAGGCGCCACTCTATGCCAAGGGCTATCGTTGGGACTTGACGGAGGTTCCATCAAAGCACCCGATGGTCACGGAGCCTGAAGCAAACGCCATCGCCGACTACTTTGCCGAACACAACAAAGATCCCAGAGTCACCATCGGGGCTTTTGATCTGTCGAAGGTTACCAAGTTCGACGCGACGTTCGGCGGCATGGCCTACAAGGCGCATGCCTGTCTTGGTTGCCATACGATCGAAGAAAACGGGAAGCTCATCGGCGGCCAGCAGAGCGCGGCGTTGCAGAAGTCCGGTCAGCGATACGACAAGGACTGGCTGTTCCGATTCGGTCTCAATCCACAAGATTTCGTGCCGCACAGCGGAGAATTCCTGGCCGATGCCACTGAGCCGCAGCTTCGCGCCGTGATCGGATATCTGATGGTCCAGGGAGTGCCTGACTTTAAGTACTACGAGCCCTGGACGAGCGCCGAATTTGCCGCAGCTGATACTGGCCGTGGCAAGGTCGTGTACAAAGAATATTGT